>CAZAGR010000232.1:0-4732 GCA_964484585.1 uncultured Propionivibrio sp.
GGTCATCAATTGACGTATCGTGGCCTTGCTGGCCGGCGGGCGCAGGCGCGGCTTGTCGCCGTCAAAACCTTCCAGCAATTGCAGTCGACCGAATTCCGGCAGAATTGACTCCACCGTGGCATCCAGATCGAGTCGCCCCTGTTCCACCAGCTGTAGTGCGCCGGTGGTAGCCACGGCCTTGGTCATCGAAGCATTACGGAACATGGTGGACTCATTGGCTTCACCGGCCGCGTGGTGGAACAACGTGCCGTTGGGGCCTACCACGACAGCCGCAATACCGTGCACGGTACCTTGGGTAACCGCAGCGTCGAGCAGCGCCTTGATTGCCGAACCATCAAATGCCATGGAGGTCTCCTTGTAGTCGGGTTGATTTCCGTCAGACGAAGGACAAAAAATCCATTCGGCTTTCGGCGAGTATGACTGACGCCGCGTACAACCGTCAATCGCCGAATTTGGGCCGGTATGGATCGCGATTTGCAGAAAGGCTCGCCGAATAGGATCGCAAGTACGGCCTGATGCTTGGCGACGTGCAGCAATGGGAAGAGGAGCGGGCCTTCAGACGGCATCCTTCCGCGAACCAAATTGCGGGAATCGTATTCTTTAGTCATGAAATCCGAATGACGGCAACCGCTGCGAGGCCGCCAACCATTCACCGATAATCCCGTTTTCGACCTAACGGAGGAGTGTATAAGTTTTGATACGCTAGCGGCCAATGATGAATGAAAAGCCGATTGACTGGCGAGGGTCTTCACTGCGGGATATAAAGGATGGTGACATCTTCACCCCGAATGCGCACAGGGAGGCTGGTCGCCAGCTCAGCCGAGTTCAGATGGGTCTTGAGCCAGACGACTGGAAGCCTTTTGATGTTGTTGGCGCTGGAACAATGGAAATACGGATCAATCTCGGTGACGGATGGGTTCGAGTGATGTATGTGGCGATATTTGCCGAAGCAGTTTACATACTGCACTGCTTCAAGAAGAAATCAGCAACCACGAGCAAGAACGACAAGGACATCACCGCTGCGCGCTACAAAGACGTTATTCAGGAAAGAAGCAGGAGGTGAGCATCGCAACCAAGTCCATGCACATAACCAAGGTCGGCGAGAACGTGTTTGCCGATCTTGGATTCGCGCGGGCAGAAGCCGCTGCTCTGCAAGCACGTTCAGCTTTCTGTTCAGCAACCCTCAAACCCCCGCTGGTTTCTTCTGCCAGGGTGGGGCGTCACGTCGGGAGACCGTGAATGCTGTGCTGACTGTAAAGGCCACCGCGTACAATGGCGGCGGGAAGTTCGCCAGGCAGTCGCTGGATGCCGAGTCGAAAGACGAAGTGTCTGGAGGAAAGTCCGGGCCCCATAGAGCAGGATGCCGGCTAACGGCCGGGCGCCGTGAGGCGACAGACAGTGCAACAGAAAGATACCGCCTAAGTCCGCAAGGACCGGTAAGGGTGAAATGGTGGGGTAAGAGCCCACCGCGGTTCTGGTAACAGAAACGGCATGGCAAACCTCATCCGGGGCAAGGCCAAATAGGGGGGCGCTAACGTGGCTCGCGTTGTCCCCGGGTAGGCTGCTAGAGGCCGTCAGTAATGGCGGTCCCAGAGGAATGGCTGCTCACGACAGAACCCGGCTTATCGGCGAACTTCCCACCGATTGTCACTCCGGTTCCTGCCGGTCAGCGAATCAGCAATAGAGGAACTTTGGACAGGTGTGCAAGTTTCATGGCCACCGATCCGAGCAGGGTTCCTGCCAGTCCGCTGTGTCCGCGGGTGCCAATCAGTATTTGAGTGCACTGGTGCTCATCGGCGAACTGGACAATCGTCGGCGCGGCTTCGCCCACAAGAATATGCACTTCAGTCGTCACGCCCGCCGCGTGTAACTGGTCACGAGCCGGCACGAGCGCGGCCATGCCGGTTTCCGTATGAAATTCACGCAGGGTGTCGGCGTTGATAAACCGGCCGATGTCGCGTGGTAATGACGGCTGGACATTGAGCAGGTGAATCTTCGGCAGTTCGCGCCATTGTTCGCGATTGGCCAGCAGCCAGGCAATGGGTTTAAGCGCGACGTCCGAGTCGTCCACAGGAATCAGCCAATTTTGCGTCATGACAAGGTTTCCTTTGACGGGTTTGCAGCAGTGGAGGCAAGATCTTCGCTCCGGTGTCGTGTCGTTCGTGCCGCCAGCCATTTTCCCGTAATGACCACCACGAGTGCCCCGGCGATGGCAGCCAAGGTTTTGAAATACGGGATGCCGGCTAAAAATTCCGGCGGAAGGGCCGGATCCGTAACAATCATGCCTCCCCCGATCCAGCCCAGCAAGCCACCACCGAAGGTGATCACCTGCGGGTAGCGGTCCATCATTTTTAGAACTATCTGGCTGCCCCAGACGACGATGGGGATGGATACCAGAATGCCGAAAATCACCAGTCGCAAGTCGCCGTGCGCTGCCGCGGCAACCGCGATGACGTTGTCCAGACTCATCACCGCATCGGCGATGATGACCGTTTTGATTGCCGCCAGCAGCGAGTCGGCGGCATTGACGTCGCCGTGTGCATCGTCTTCCGGCTGCAGCAATTTAACGCCAATCCAGAACAGCAGAAGCGCGCCAACCACTTTCAGCCAGGGAATCGTCAGCAGTTGCAGGGCAAAGAAAATCAGTACGATGCGCAGCGCGATGGCGCCGACCACGCCCCAGAAAATGCCCTTTTTTCGTTGGTCGTCCGGCAGCTTGCGGCACGCAAGGGCAATTACCACGGCATTGTCGCCACCGAGAAGTATGTCAATGGCGATGATTTGCAGAACGGCGATCCAGAAGGCAAGGGTGGTTATCTCAAGCATCGTTTAACTCGTCGCGTGGCGGGTCTGCCATTGCGGAGTGTAGCGCCTTTGGATCGTTAATGCGTAGCCGGGTTGTCAGTCTGTCTTCCTTTGTGTAGAGTAGCCCCGCTGGTTCAGTAAGACCCTCGTGGCCAAGCATCCCATTCTGAAACGGTCACATAACACCTACAACGATTGGAGAACACCATGTCAGATGCAAATATGATTACGCCGGAAGCTGCGGCAACGCCTGAAGTAAAGCCTGAAGCAAAGCCGTCCCGGCGCAAATTTCTTGCCGCTGCCGCCACCGGTTCGGTCGGCGCTGTAGTCGCCGGCTTCCCGATGATTTCGTCGGCCCAGACATCGTTCAGTATGCGCTGGCAATCAACCTGGCCGGCCAAGGATATCTTCCACGAATATGCACTTGATTTCGCCAAGAAGGTCAATGACATGACCGGTGGCGAACTTAAAATCGAGGTGTTGCCGGCCGGCGCTGTAGTGCCAGCTTTTGGCCTTTTAGAGGCCGTTTCGAAAGGTACGCTGGATGGTGGCCATGGCGTTCTGGGTTATCACTATGGCAAGCAGAATGCCCTCGCGTTGTGGAATTCAGGTCCGGCCTTCGGCATGGACGCAAATATGGTTTTGTCGTGGCACAAGTACGGCGGCGGCCAGGAATTGCTCGCCAAGTTGTATGCGTCGATCGGCATGACGGCAGTGCAGTCCTTCCTTTATGGCCCGATGCCGACGCAGCCACTGGGATGGTTCAAGAAGCCTGTGACCAAGGCTGAAGATTTCAAGGGGCTCAAGTTCCGTACCAACGGCCTCGCCATTGACTTGTTTACCGCGATGGGCGCGGCGGTTAATGCTTTGCCCGGCGGCGAAATTGTCCCGGCCATGGATCGCGGTTTGCTTGATGCGGCCGAGTTCAATAACGCCTCATCGGATCGCCTGCTTGGCTTCCCGGATGTGTCCAAGATCTGCATGCTGCAAAGCTTTCACCAGAGCGCGGAAACCTTCGAGGTCATGTTCAATAAGCCGAAATACGATGCCTTGCCGGGAAAAATGAAGTCGATTATCGCCAATGCTGTCGAAGCCGCGTCCGCCGACATGTCATGGAAGGCGGTCGACCGTTATTCGAAAGACTACATCGATCTGCAGACCAAGGACAAGGTCAAGTTTTACAAGACACCGGACACGGTGTTGCAGGCGCAACTCACGCTTTGGGATGCCATTCTGGAAAAGAAATCGGCGGAAAATCCCTTGTTCAAGGAAATTGTCGAATCGCAACGTGCATTTGCAGAGCGTGCTGTCAAATGGGAGCAGGACACCTTGGTTAATCGTCGAATGGCCATGAACCATTTCTTCGGTGGCACAAAGGCTGCACCGAAGGCCTAAGCGTTCAGCGCATCACCTTTCAACCATCCGGCGATGTGCCGGGTGGTTGATTTTCTTTGCGGGGGGGCCACATGCAAAAATTATTTCTGCTTGTTGATAAGGCGAGTACCTGGGTCGGGCACACGTTTTCCTGGCTGATCATGGCGCTGACTTTGATGATTACGTGGGAGGTGTTCTCACGTTATGTTCTTGACCATCCGCACCCGTGGGCATTTGATGTAATGATAATGATGTATGGCTCGATGTTCATGATGTCGGGCGCTTACACGCTGTCAAAGAACGGGCATGTCCGTGGCGATGTGCTTTACGGCTTCTTCCCGCCGCGCTTGCAGGCCGGGCTCGATCTCGCGCTCTATTTATTGTTTTTTATTCCCGGCATCGTTGCGCTGGCCTGGGCCGGTTACTCCTACGCTGCCGAGTCGTGGGCCATCAAAGAGATTTCGAACATCACCTCCGATGGGCCTCCTGTCTACCCGTTCAAGACCATTATTCCGCTGGCCGGTGCCATGTTGCTGGTGCAAGGGGTGGTGGA
>CAZAGR010000233.1:0-4698 GCA_964484585.1 uncultured Propionivibrio sp.
TTAGCAGTCGTCTCCAGCGGCGCATGAAAGGGTAAAGTGGGGTTCAGGGCCTGTAGTTTTTCGTCGAACTTATTCATGGTCATTATGCCGTGGTGATTAAAATTGCCCTGACAAATATCCGCGCTAAACCTGGTTTCAACTCCAAATCCACTTTGGTTTTGAAATCGGGCAATTTTGCGATTCATTTCCCATTTCTCAAGATAATCGCCAAATTTATTATCAAAGATGAATTCGCCCATTTTTTTAACAAACATGAGAATTACATTTTGCTTCTCGTCATCAAGTAAATTTATTTCGTCACTCCAATTCGGGAAATAAGATTCCACCCACCGATTAGCCATCCGCAATTTGGCATACACAGCCAGACCCCCGATACGCCGCATTTGACAAAATTCACGTGCAGAATAGAGATTTTCAAATTTCCATACCAGCGCATTTTCAGAAACGATCAAATTAGGGCACAATGTTTCGCCAAAAATATTTACAGCCCGATTTAACAGGAGGGAAAATGCGCGTGCCAGCCATACTCTGCCGGGTATCGACACCAGCATGTAATCATAATCCACATTTTTTTCGCAATTCTTAACAGCCAGAGAACCAGTCAATGCAACCATGCGGATAAACGGAAGTGCGCCAAGAATGCGCCCATAAAAAAAGGCGCGTTTATATTTTTTTTGTGAAGCAGATTCGCGCCGCTTACGCAGGTCAACAATCTCATCGCGGCCTACGAGATAAAAAAAACCGCCTTTAGAAGATATTTTTTTCATTTTGATTACACATTGCTCAATATCAATTCTTTCAGCGGGCACAGCAAGGAATCGATGCAATTCATCGATATTTAACGGGTAATCAAATATATCAGAATAGACCAGCGTACACATGACGGCGTTTTCAAGTTCATTTTCAGAGCGAATATCCGGCGGCATTTGCGAACCTTAATTTTCAGAACTGACAAAAGACTGTTTTTGAAAAGATTGAATAATTGTAAAGCCAGATGTGAAAAGAAGTCCTAAAGTATAAATACCGGTATAGACCATGATTAGCCAGTTGTGTTGCTGCCAGGAAAGTTTCATTGTCCAGATATTAAATAATGCGAATAGAATTTCAAAAATAACGATATAGTCAATCTTTACGCTGTAGCGGCGCGTATCCCAATTTTTTTGTGACGAGGTAACTCCATATTTGGGGGTACGCTCAAAAGCGGCATCTTTAGATATAAATATATGCAGGGTAGCGCGCAGCGTGTTCAACATCATCCCGGCGCCAAGGATGGACATAAAAACAATTAAAGGTAAATTAAGAAACCAGCGCCTGCCAAGGGAGTATTGAGCGATAGCAAAATATATAGTGGGAGCGAGAGCCGTTATATTAAACAATATAGCTATACCAAATAAATCGCCCAAGGCGGGGTATTGCAGAGAGATGATCACGATAATTGGATAGATCAACGAAAGCAAGATCATTAAAAGGTGAATGCAATATCCTGTCAGGTGTAAGATCGCCGCTATTTTCTTGTTGCCAGGGGTGTTTAAATTCAATATTTGCGGCACGTACTGAAGCGCGCATTCGATACTGCCGCGCGCCCAGCGGTGTTGTTGGCGGCGATATCCGCTGAAGCTGACCGGCAACTCGGCGACAACTTCAATTTCCGGGGCAAAGCGCGCCTCCCAGCCCCGCATAAAAGCGCGATAGGAAAGATCCAGATCTTCGGTAAGCGTTTTCGCCTGCCAGCCGCCGGCATCATAAATTGCAGCTTTGCGCCAAATGCCTGCCGTGCCATTAAAGTTAAACCAATATCCAAGCCGCGCGCGCGCCAATTGTTCGACGGCAAAATGACTATCAATCGACAGGGCTTGAAGACGTGTGAGCAGCGAATGTTCGCGGTTTATATGCCCCCAGCGGGCCTGTACAAAAGCGACGCGTTCGCTATCAAAGTATGGTAGCGCTTTGATCAAAAAATCAGGGGCCGGAATAAAATCGGCATCGAAAATAGCCACAAATTTCCCCTTGGATTGATCAAGCCCTGCCGACAGCGCGCCAGCTTTGTAACCTTTTCTTTCTTTTCTGTGGATATGTACAATATTTACACCCTGCTCAAACAAGCGAGATACTGTCTCTGAAATCAAATTTGTGGTTTCGTCCACCGAATCATCCAACGCCTGAATTTCAAGCAGTTCACGCGGATATTCCAACCTGGCGGCTGCTTCGATCAATCGCTGGGCAACGTACCATTCATTGAAAATAGGCAGTTGTACGGTGACACAGGGGAGTTGTGCGAGCGGCTTACGCGGCGAAGTTTTCAGATCTGCACGGAATTTCCATGCGCCCCAACCTAAATAAAAAAAATTGAGCCCGTAGATAAACAACGCGGATAGAATCAATAAATACAATAGCGTTACAGGAATAAATAAAACTTCAAGCCAGCTCATTGGTACTTTTCTCCGTTACGACCGACCATAGCCCCCATGCCAGCCATTGCCATATACGCCCGGAAACCAGCAACCAGGGATAGTAATCAAATAAACCAATGATATTAATAGAGAGTAGCAATGCCACAACAGTCAACGCCTGAGGGTTTGCAAGATGTCTTTTATATTGAGATAGGAAAATCAAAAGGGGAATGGTTGAGAGTAAAAAATAGGACAAAGCGCCAAAAATCCCTGTTTCAAGGGCGGCGGCTAGTAATGAAAAATGCGGCGGCTGATAATTATAGGGAAAATCCGGGAAATTTTCTTTCAAGGCCACCGGGGAGGCGCCGAGTCCTATTCCTAAAAGCATATGCTTTGCAAACATTTCATTGGCAGATTGAAATAATAGAATGCGTTCGCTAACTGATTGCTTCTCGGTCGAGGGCGCGTCTTGCGAAATACCAAGCCCTAGTCTTACGCCAAACAATCCGCGGTTGGCGAAAATGATGGGAGCAAAAAGGATAAGCGAAATCATCGCGACTTGTATAAGTTTTATAAAAATATCTCTTCTTTTATTCGCAGTGATTACAAAAAATACAACTCCGGCGATCAACGCCAACCATGCGGAACGCGAAAAAGTCAAAAAGAGAGTCAAACCGGTTGGCAACAGTATTAAGGCTGACAAGGCGCGATATTTTTCAGAGCCGTAGAGATAAGCGGCCAATAGCAATATCAAGCTCAATGCCGCACAGCCTCCAAGAATGTTGGGGTGATCAGCCAAGCCATAGACGCGGAGATAACGCGTCGCGCCGTACGATATTACGCTTGTGCCTAACACCTGCGGATCAAGATCGTACTCTCCTAAAAAAGACAGCCCAATGGAATGCTGCGAGGCATATTGAGCAATGGCGACGCCAGCCTGCAACAAAGATTGCCCGGCAACCCCAGCGATTAACCAACCCAATGATTGAATTTCATTTACAACATACAAATAAAACAAAAACAAAACACCAAGCCGTATGGCGTGATAAAAAGAAATAAGCGGGCTGACGCTTACAAAAATTGACAGCCATCCGATCGCAGTCAGTGAAACAAGCGGAATCCAAATGTAAGGTTTTCCCGCTTTTACTTTTTGTTTTACGAGCCAAATTTTTATGCCCCACAAAGCCAACATAGCGAGCATAAATACATCAGAGACGAGCAGAGATATATCTGTATATCCGCTCCAGATGGGCGGGATTGAAAATTTTATAAGCATGATCGGCAGGCTAAATGGGATGGCAACAATGGTTAAAAGAAATGTCAACCGCGTAATAAATATCAGCTTTTGCAGTGTTGCTGGCTGGCCGGGTGCGAGCGAATCTACTATTGTCATAGGGAGATACGGGTAATTTTTCATTATAATCGACTTATGTTATCCATAGCCATCAATGCACGATGCTTCTCCCGTCGCATCACGGGCGTGGAGCGTTACGCCCGCGAAATCAGCAAGCGGCTGACAACGCCTGCAAGGTTCATCGCACCGCAACGACCCTTAGGGCAAATGGCGGGGCATCTTTGGGAGCAATTCGTTCTGCCCATACAGATTCATCACGATGAGCCGCTCTGGTCGCCTGCCAACACGGGCGCATGGGCTATTCGCAAGCAGGCAGTCACAATTCAAGATGCCAGTGTATTTGATCATCCAGAATGGTTTCGTCCGTCCTATGCCGCGTGGACGCGCCTATCGTGGAAAATCCTCGCCAAAACTACCCAATACATTATCACTGTCTCAGAGTTTTCAAGCAGGCGATTAAAATTTCATCTTGGAATTCCCGACCATAAAATATGCATCATTCCAAATTGCGTTGGGGAGCCTTTTCAACAAACCAAATTCAACAAAGAAAAAACATATGCCCGTTTCAATTTACGGCAGCCTTATTTTCTTTTTGTTGGCACACAAGAACCGCGAAAAAACCTTGGTCGTCTTTTCAAAGCATGGGAGTTAATACAAGCATCTCTGCCGGGCTTTAGGCTGGTAATTGCAGGTGGAGTGGGGACCGTTTTTAGCGGAACAGGGTTTCAGCGCATCCCCGCTGGAATACAATTGCTGGGATATGTACCCACAGAAGATCTGCCCGTCCTTTACGCTGGCGCAACAGCCGTGGTAATCCCTTCGCTATATGAAGGATTCTGTATCCCCGTCATCGAGGCAATGGCTTGCGGCGCGCCAGTAATCACATCGAACACTACCTGCTTACCCGAGGTGACAGGCGGCGCCGCGCTGCTGATTGATCCGCTTGATTGCAAA
>CAZAGR010000234.1:0-4661 GCA_964484585.1 uncultured Propionivibrio sp.
CCGCCCAAGCCAAAAGACTCATCGTCGGGGTGCGCCAGAACTGCCAGTAAAGTTTTTGTCATAAATATTTTCCTCTTTTGCATAGACGCAAGATGAAGATGGAAGTTTACCCTGCTAAATAAAAGCAACATCCTCAAAAAAATATTAAAAAGAGTCCCCGTTTTTATACGGGGACTCTTTTTAACTTTACGCGTTTTACGGCTTCACAAACACCATGTAATCTAAAACATAATCGCCGGGTTCGTAATCGCCTGAACCGTCATTGATCTTAGAAGTAAAGGTCGCCGTTGTAATCAAGTGATGTTCGCCGCCGGTCCATTCGCTTAATGAAGCGTAAACAAGGCGACAAAAACTTCCGTTGTTCTCGGTCTCAAAAACAGCAAACGAATCAGCGGAAACTTCCTCGCCGTTCAAGATAAACTTAAGTTTGATGTTCTCAAAATTTGAAGCGAGCATTGTTGCATCTGCCGCGCACCAAACATAAGCCCAGATTGCAGAGCTGTCTTTGCTCATGGGAATAGTGTATGAAACCACGCCGGGCTTAGTAAATACCGCAGAGTCAGGTTTCTCACGCGCCAAGTCTTCAAGAAATTCCAAGCCAGATTTAAGCGCGGTTTCTGAATCCGCAATTGAAGCAATCTTAGGCGGCGCAGATGGCGTAATGCCCGCGCCGGGGAGCGAGCCAACAACTTTTATAGCGGTTTCAAGAATCACATCCTCGCCGCCCGCAATTCGATTCAGCGTTTCAGCTGTGACAGGCACGCGCACATTCGGCGCAACGCCACCACCCTCAAGATGAATATTACCTTCTGCATCCACTGCTCGACCGGTGGTCATTTGCACGATCAGGTTTTCCGGCATCTGGAACTGCTCCACGCTGCCGCCCGCGCCTACACTCGGATATTGCCCTACAATAGTGGCGCGATCATTAATGGTCATATTATAGGAAAAGAACTCGCACGCACTTGCGCAATTAGGTCCGACGATCACAACCACAGGACCAGCATATTGAAGGTCGGCGCGCGGAGGAATCATGGATGCTTCGTCGCCCGGATCCATATAAAAATCACCGCTGCCTGTGTTATAACGCGCCGTATTACCCACGACAGTTTCTTCGGTAAAGAAGTATGCCGCCATCTGATTGGCGAGCCAACCGCTGCCGCCGCCGTTTTGACGCATGTCAATAATGACGCCGGGAACTTCGTTATCGTTGAAGTATTTAATGGCGCGCTCCCAAACTTGAATGGAAAGCACGTCGTTATCTAAAAAGCTGGTGATCTTAAGATAGCCATATCCGCTGGGCAGCACATCAAACTCAACGGGCAAAGCCTCGGGGTCTGAACCCACGCGGAACGAAGAAGCGTTGAAACTATCGCGCTCACCCACCACATCTAATGCGGCGGTCTTTTCGGCTTCACCGGTATTCTTAAACGTAACTTCTACTTGCCCTTTCTCCGTGCGGAAGCGGGTCGCATAACGCAATTGCTGCAAGCGTTTAATCTCCGGGTTGCTAAATGGAGACGACCAAGGAACCACTGCATCTATCACCTCCGCGATGGGCTTGCCGTCAAACGAGAGGATCTCCGCGCCCCATTTCATGCCAGCCAACTCGGCGGGCGCGCCCGCTGTGACAAAGCTCGCGATGATCTTCTTGTCATCTGTCTCACGGATTCCAAAACCAATACCCCCAGCAATATCGGCGGCGAAGTCTTCCTGTAATAATGACGAATCAAAGCCAACGTGCGTGTCGGGGATAGACCAGATGAAGTCGCGCAAAGCGAGCGAATACGCGTGCGCGTCTTTGCTTTTCTCGGCGGCTTCAAATGCCGGGCGAAATTCTTTCGCCTTCGCATCCCAGTCAATCTTCTTAAATTCAGTAAACGCATATTCGTTCTTGAATTTTTCAACCATCTTATCAAACGCTGCGGCATAAGAAAGCGCGGAATAATCCACCAGCGCGGCGCTTACCGGCTCGATCAGATCGATCGTTGGGTTCTCAGAGCGGTCAATAACGAAAGGCGTTTGATCCAAGTCAACTACAGCCCAGCCTTTAGGCAGGTCTGTAACGGGGTCATCGTCGGTAAACAGTTTTTTATCCGCGCCAAAACCGGATGGGAACTGTTGTTTATCATCGGATGCATAAACAAGATACTTTCCGCCATACACCTCGAGATACGAATCGCGAGCATCGCTCACTTTAGTAGAAGCGTACGCGCTCGACCATCCACCGCCGCCCTGATCGCGGCGCTCCAGATACGGGTCGCCCCAGGTATTCGTCCAATACGCCACAGCAAAGATCATCACACCGGCTTCATCAACGCCATCGTGATCCACATCATGCAAGGTGCCATTAGGCTTGGCCGGTAACGCGAGGCTGTACGTAAAAGGCGATGTATAAAAATCCGAAGTAATCTCGGCAAGCACTTGAGACTCGGCGGGAATTACAAATTTGCGGTCGCGGTTTACAAACCCACCCTGATCTTCGAGGATGACAATCGGCTGCGCGACACCTTCAGTGAAAAAGGTATTGGTGTAGGTTACCTCTCCGCTCACACTCAACGTTCCGCCATCTTTGCGCGGCGGAACATCATCCAGCGCAGGCGCAGGTTTGCCGGGCATGGCGCAAGCCGATAACAAAGTGACAAGCGTAATTATCCAAACCAATTGAAAGTATATACGTTTCATTTTTGCCTCCAAAAATTTTCAGGATTATAATGCAAAGCAATGGATACTCTACCCGCCCTGCAAATTGAATTTGACCGCGCAGAACAAGCCCGCACAAAAGGAAACGAGGGACAAGCCCGCGTCTGCGCCCGCCGCGCCGCCGGAATCGCCATCCGCGAGCATTTCACGCGCCGCGGAGAACGCGTCACAACCGCCAGCGCGTACGATTTATTAAATACGCTACAGGAAGAGCCCAATCTCCCTGTCGAAATGAAAGCCATTGCCGAACATTTAACTTTACGCGTTACCGAAGAATTCAAACTACCTATAAACGCAGACCTGATCGCCGAGTCTCGAAAACTATGTGATTGGCTATTGAAATAACGCGGGTTCGATTGGCAAGCCCGCCGCTATTATTTTATGGCGTACTAAAAGTAAATCTCCAATCCGTTCCGTCTTGAGCATAGCTGGAGTTTACGCCCATAACTTCATAAAACGTACGCCCCGGACGCATGTAAATGGGCGTTCCCATTAATGTGGTCAACAACAGCGGCTGATCGATATCAGTTCGATGCCACTGCGCAGGAATCGCTACGCCGTCACGAAAAACGTAAGCATTACCAAAATCGAGCAGGTCAACATTAAAGACTTCATCTTCCGCGTTGAATTGATTCGCAAATGTGTATGGAACAAACAGCATCACAACATTTTCAGCATTGACCTGCTGACCGGTCTGCGCGTCAAAAAGCGGCGCGTACGCTTCTGTTTTTTTTCTAACCATATCATTCGCTTCCTGATAGCGAAAATACTTTTTAGTAATGGGGTCATATTCCCAATAACTGTAGCTATACACTGAATAAAACAAAAAAATACGATTAACATTTAGCGGGCTTTCAGGAACTTCCTCGGCAAAGAAACCATTACGCAGAAGCTGAGGTGAATTATCCAAACCTTTTTTTGCAGTGCAATCCGCCCACTTGAGCGTGTCAAAAAAATAATTGTTATATTCTTCGCGTGTTGCATAGCCGGGACCAAAAGGCGGGCAGGATCTATTGCTGCCCGGCACAACCAGAAAATCATGCAGGGTTGAATTTTTTAAGTATGAATACTCACGCGGATCGGCATATTTGAAAACCAAAAAAGCGTTATACATTCTCGCAACGTGTTCGTCAAAATAACGACCCGAGCGCACAGGACCTACCATTGAAGAATCGTTTCCAAAAAAAATCGCGATAAAGCGCGTGTCGCCCCATTCGATATAATATTCAAAAACCACATCCGCAAGCGTTAATCCCGATTGCGGACGAACGTAATCCGGAGAGTTGGTTACCTTGATCGCCATCGGTCTGCGCTCAAGTAACAGCGGATTATGAGCAGGCAAGCCGGTCAATGGGTTAATAATATCAAGCGGATTAAAGATTGGCGTATCTACGGCTGCGGGCGGAGTAATTTCCACAGGCGTGGGCAATCCCTCGCCGATAAAGTAATGCGTCGGATAGGGAGTAAAGGTCAACTCGATAGGCAAAAAAGTCGGCGCGCTATAGGGCTCCGCAGACGGGTTATTCAACAATTGAAATGGGGTCAACGTAGGAACAACGGAAATGATCGCTTGGGGGATGATCACAGGCGCGGGTACGGCTTCTTCGGCAAGACAGGAGGCGCTTAAGAAAAAAATCGAAGCCCAAAGAAAATTACTTTTGCTAAGTTTCATAAGTGTCATTGTACCAATTTTCTACAACGCCACAGGTTTCACTACTGCAATTCCAAATCTGGAATTAAAAACATAAGAAACAAAAATCCTGCCGCCGATTTCACGGATGTTCACGGATTTTTTTATTCTAATCCGTGCCAATCTGTGTAAATTCGCGGCAAAAGGATTTAGATTTGGAATTGCTGGTTTCACTAACTAATCGACCTTACGCAGTTTTGCACTTTGCGCCATATTGCCCGCACAGGGATGAATCCCTGTGCTACTCTTACAAAGCCGACTGAAGTCG
>CAZAGR010000235.1:0-4659 GCA_964484585.1 uncultured Propionivibrio sp.
AGTTGTTTCTCTTGGTATCGGCAGAAATCGGTTTTTATTAACACAGTTCAACTAGTTGGCGTTCGAGTTCCTCAGATTGCGCAGGGTCTTCGTTGTCTTCCGGAAAACGAGGGAGCGGAGTGTCGCAGGCCGCTGAATTGGGTTGTGACAGCACTTTGGTGTCGCCGTCTGCTTGTTGCTCCTCCGTTGGGTCGACCGGCGGATGGAGTGCAGTGGTGGTCAAAGGAATGCTCGGTGGGCTCACAATGTATCGGTCCGGGTTGAGCGAATGGGCGGTCCGCGCAGGGCCTTGCTCAACTGATCAACCAGACCCGACCAGTCAGAATCCTGCAGCAATGATTCTCGGAGAAACGAAGATTGAGACGGCGTCCAGTAGGGGGCATCCGGCAATCGAAAGCCATCCGCCATGAATGCGTGAATTGTCAGAAAATGAACTATGTCCTCGTCATCGCTGGGCAGGCCCAGTTGGGCGAACAGATCGTCAATGTGGTGAATGGCGTTGTTCATGAGCAGCCCTAGGACAGTGGCTTCGCCCTCTGTTTGAAAATTCAGGCACCTGGCCCGCAATCCATGCAGCGTTCTACCACCTTCGAGCCAGCCTGCAGCTTGTGGTTGAGATCGCGAAGCGCGGTACGCACTCCCTCCTCAATCACCGGGTGATAAAAGGGCATTTCCAGCATTTCGTTTACCGTCATGCGCTTCTGTGCGCCCCAGGCCAACAGGTGCGCGATATGCTCAGCCGCAGGCCCGAACATTTCCGCTCCCAGAAACAGGCCGCTGGGTTGCTCGGCATAGACTTTAAGAATTCCCTTATTGCGCAGCATGACGCGACTGCGGCCCTGATCTTCGAAGGATACCGAGCCCACGGCGAAACGGTCCTTAAATTGCTCATCAATCTGCTTCAGATTGAGTCCGACCGAGGCTACTTGTGGATCGGTGAAGACCACAGCCAGCGGCGTGCGGCGCAAGCCTGGTCGTATGTCGGGATACCGTCCGGCATTGTCGCCGGCGATTCGGCCCTGATCGGCCGCTTCGTGCAAGAGAGGAACCTCGTTGCTGGCATCGCCCGCGATAAAGATCGAACTGTTCCCACATCGCTGAGTGAGGCGGTCAAACAGGGGGACACCCTGCGGGTTCAGTTGCAACCCTGTGCATTCCAGACCCAGATTCGCAATATCTGGAGCGCGACCGGTCGCCGCCAGCGCATAGCCGAACTGCTCGGTTTGCCAAGTGCCATCCCGATGTAGGTAGTGAACCTCGACTCCGGTAGCGGACTCAGTGACCGACTTCACCTGCGCCGACGCATCCAGATAGAACTCTTCATTGAATGCCTGGTTGGCGTAGTTGCGAATCTCGGGATCATGAATACCCGCAATCCCCCCGCCCACGCCGAACATCTTGACAATTACTCCCAGGCGGCTCATAGCCTGCCCCAGTTCCATTCCAAGCACGCCCGGTCCAAATACCGCCAGGCTGTTTGGCAAATTGGGCAATTCGAAGATACTTTCATTGGTCAGCAAACGCGCTTTCAATCCGTTCAACAGCGGCGGAAGAACCGAAATGCTGCCGGTCGCGATCACGATGCACCGGGCGTGAATCAACTGGCCCAACTCCGTTATCAAAGTATTGGCATCCTGAAAACGAACCTTTGCTATCAGGCGGTCGGTTTGCGGAATGGACTCAACGGATTCCAGTACAAACCCGACAAACCGATCCCGCTCGCGTCGTACCCTTGTCATAACCGCAGCGCCATCGATGGTCACGTCTTTGACATGCACCCCGAATGGATCGGCATGGCTAGCTTGGTGCGCGGCATCTGCTGCGGCAATCAGCAACTTGCTGGGCATGCAACCGACGCGGGCACAGGTTGTGCCATAAGCACCACCCTCTAATAATAGGACCGAATCGGTGTGGGCACGTGCGGCACTGTAGACACCCATGCCGGCGGTACCTGAACCAATAATGGCGACGTCAACATCAAGCGCAGTCATGGGAAATTCCTCAGATCGAAATGCTGGTCTGTCGGTGCAATCAGTCAGGCAAGGCCCATGGTGGTGACTATCACCGACATCTAGTCACTTCGCCAGCCAGGTTGTCAGGTCGTCGGCCCCGCCGATGTGCTGACCATCGATATATACTTGTGGTGTTGTCCCGCGCCCGGTTACCGCTTGCAGCGAGCTGTAGCTGACACCGTGGCTGCCCAATTCGATTTCTTCATATCGATAGCCTTTGTCGATCAGCATCTTGCGGGCGCGCGCGCAGTGCGGGCAGCCGGGCTTGCTGAACACCGTGATTCGAGGCGGAGGACTGGCGTCGGGATTGATATAGGTCAACATGGTGTCGGCATCCGACACCATGAATGGATCGCCCGGCTCTTCCGGCTCAATGAACATCTTTTTTATCAAGCCATCGCTCACCAACATGGAATAGCGCCAACTGCGCTTGCCCAAGCCAATTGCTGATTTGTCCACCAAAAGACCCATGCCCTGACTGAATTCACCATTGCCATCAGGCAGAAAGTAGATCCGTCCTGCGTCCTGCTCCTGTTTCCACGCTTCCATCACAAAGGGATCGTTGACCGCCAAGCAGATGACACAGTCGACCCCGTTCTCCATAAATACCTCCGTCAGCTCGTTGTAACGGGGCAAGTGGGTGCTGGAGCAGGTGGGCGTAAACGCACCCGGCAGAGCGAAAACCACCACCGTCTTGCCGTTGAACAATGCATCACTGCTTACATGCTGCCATTCGTCATTGACCCGAATCGGGAACGTGACATCGGGGACTCTTTGACCTTCTCGGGACTTCAGCATGGCTATTCTCAGGTTCGCGTAGCGGTTTAATCCCTTCACGTTACGCGTCTGTCCGGGAATCGTATGTTCGCTGGCGAACTGACTAGGAAAGCGTGTTTGCCTAAGATCAGCAAGATGCGCGTCAAGGTTGCGTGACATCATCCCCGCAGACCATCTCTAGCAACTTGCCCATAAGGCCAATATTCGGTGACCGTGTCATGCAGTCCCCTTCAGACACTACGACAAGTGCTTTACTGCTTACGCGAGAATTGCGAATAAGGAAATGAAAAGGATTCTGGTAGTTGACGATGATCCAGCAAGCGGCAGGATGACCAAGCTCGCGCTTGCGTCGATAACGGGCTACGAAGTTCTTGTGGAAACCATGGGTGCCCGCGCTGTCGAAGTCGCCAGAGTATTTCAGCCCGATCTAGTCCTGCTAGACATCATGATGCCGGACATGGATGGTGGCGAGGTGGCGGCCGCCCTTCTCGGGGATGTCGAACTGAGAGACGTCAAGGTGGTATTTCTGACCGCCTTGCTGAAAACGCGTGAAGAGACGAGGTCCGGCAAGCACAACGTTATAGCCAAACCAATTACCGCCCATGAACTGGTAGCCATTATTGAGCACGAACTGAGTTAGCCAGAATCGCATCTTCACTCGCCGTTATTGCGAGACTTAATCAGAAATATTACATCGACAAAAAGAACATCACTATGGAACACACCCTGCCCACACTTCCCTATTCTCAAGACGCTTTGGCGCCACACATTTCGCCAGAAACACTTGAGTACCATTACGGCAAGCACCATCAAGCCTACGCCACCAATCTAAATAATCTGATCAAGGGCACCGAGTATGCCGAATTGTCGCTCGAAGCCACTATCAGGAAAGCGCCATCTGGCGGCCTCTTCAACAATGCGGCGCAGGTATGGAACCACACATTTTTCTGGCAGAGCATGAAGCCACATGGCGGCGGTACTCCGAAAGGAACGCTCGCAGAAGCAATCACCAAGAAGTGGGGATCCTTTGACGAGTTCAAGAAGGCGTTTCAAGTATTGGCCGTGGGAAATTTCGGCTCCGGCTGGACCTGGCTCGTGCAGAAACCTGATGGTTTCCTAGACATCACCAACACTAGCGGCGCCGGCACACCGATCACGGGTACCGACAAGCCGCTGCTCACCATTGACGTATGGGAACATGCGTATTACATAGACTACAGAAACCAGCGGCCAAAGTTCGTTGACGTCTTCCTTTCCAACCTTGCGAACTGGGAATTCGCCGCAAAGAACCTTTCTTGATCGCGGTACATCCTTTTTCGATTTTGGCGTCCGTGACTTGTGGCTTGCGCATCCGTTTGATTGTTTAAATGGGAAGAATTTCATTCCGCCGAGAAATAGGGCGTGCCCGTCGGTTGTCGGCATCAACATCAAATAGTGAGAAATACTGCCGACAGATGACCGAAAGCCCATATGGCTAAGCTTGACCCGAGGCCATGAACATATCTATTACTGGAACACGCTCCGAGTTGGGGATCATCCTCGCGCGACAGCGCACGGCGAGCGCAATCGAAAACATTCACATCAACGTCTCCGGACAGCAGGCAAACAGTCTGCTGCATGACGGACACGCCTGGAAGGACTTCGCCCGCACGACTCTGACCGGAACCCGCCGCGCGATACGATCGGCTCGAGCAGACGGTGCGCCAATGCTCATCCATGCAAGCTTCGCCTTTGTGCAAGCCATCGAGCAGGGGGCTGACCTGAAGGAGCCGCTGCGCTCCTCGGTCGAAGCTATCCTCGAATGCGAAGCGCTCGTTCTGTCGGGTCCGGTGCCCGCCTGCGTCGTACGCCTCGGCTATATGTATGGCCC
>CAZAGR010000236.1:0-4659 GCA_964484585.1 uncultured Propionivibrio sp.
GAGCACCGGCCTTCTAAGCCGGGGGTAACAGGTTCGAGTCCTGTCGGGCGGACCACTACGGCACATCACTACGATGTGACACTGCCGGCCCGTTTTTCCCTGTGATCCCGATTCTCATAGATCTTCTTTGCTGACCTCCTCGGTACCTCAACGTAGCCGTTTTACCCAATGAATCTGCGGTGATTTTGGCGTGCCGGCGTCGCTTGGCTTAAGCAACCTATCGTTTCCTTCAATCGTTGGTGAATCCGAGAATCCTGGAATGAGTGCGGCAGTCAGGGGGAGCCACGGCGCTTGGGCTGCAGAAGCGACTTTCGCCACATAGCCGTTGCGCAGGCCATTCTGATGATTACCTGTGTTATAGGCTGATAGAGCTGCTAGCAAGGCCACTTGCCCCTCACCGAAACGCTGTGCAGCACCACCGTAAAAATCGGACAGAATACGGGCGCCGGTCGCGAGATTGGTGCACGGATCAAACATCTGGTCGACCCTGAGGCCCAGTCGCTTAAGATTTCCTGAATTGACTTGCGTGAGTCCCATATCAATCGAATGACCGCGGGCAACCAGCCAGTTCGCCCAAGTGATGGCTTCCGAAGCTGTGCGCGGCTGGCGCGGCAGACCGCGCATGCCATTCACGTTAATTGCCCATGGGTTGCCACCCGATTCGACCCGCACGATGGCCATCATGGTCACCGACGAGATTTGTGGTGCGCATTGCGCTACCCACTGCTCGATCCCGGACAGCATTGCCGCAGAGTCGCCGGGTCAGACGCCGAACAGGCGCTCCAGCAACGAGGGCGGCACGCGGCGAACCAGTCGTTGGCGCAATGCCTTATTTTTCGATTGCAGGTAATGCGCCAACTGTGCGGCGATCATGTACTGAAACTGATGGGCGACGCCCGGGGCGAGAATGAACAGGGCGTGATAACGATCCGGAGTCAGGGCTGCCACCGTGGTTTCAGAGACCACGCTGCAGGTAACGGGCGATGGCATATTTGGCACCAGCGAGAGGCGACCGACCAACTCACCGGGTCGCGCTTCATGGACTTCGGTATCTTCATTGCCGTCAACATCACGGTGAGTGACCGCAATAGCGCCGGCCATCACGATGTAAAGCTCCGGCCCTTGGGTGTCCTGCTGGATCAAAACCGCTCCTGGCGCGTGGGTCTCGAGGTGTAGCTGGCCAACCAGCGCATCGAGCTGCCGTTCGTTGAATCGTTCGAAGGCCGGGAGCCCATGCAGAAACCCTCTCAGATCCATCATCTCACTTTAGCCCTGCTTCAGTAGCGGTCGATTCGCGCAAGCGCGACGCAAGCAGCTCGACCAGTTGTCCCAGTAGCACATGGGAGATATCCTCATCATTGAGTACGAGACGTTCAAAATCCTGATGATGGATCTTCAGAGCCCGGCAACGTGTCAAGGTTGTAACGGTAGAACTGGCGAGCATTTCGCCGCTCAGAACAGCCACTTCACCAAGCCAGTCGCCCGGCTTTACATGACCCACTTTTAGCGCGACCTTCTTAAGGGATTTCGTCCCATTGTCAACCGTGGCGGCCAATTCGCCTTCGAGCACAAGATAGAGAGACTCAACCGGCATCCGTTCGCGAAACAACTGTCGCCCAGGGGGTAAATCGACCACTACGCAGGCGTCCAGAAGTCGCGCCAGATTGTCCGGCCCTAGTTCCTCCGCAACGGATGGAAAGCGACTCTTGAATTCGACGGCAATGTTTTGATTCACGCGCAATCCAGCGGAAATGTTCACGATGGTGGATGATAGCCCAAGAATGTCAGCAGGTAGAATCGATCGGAATTTACAATAGCATGCAGCGAATCCAATCGCTCACAAAATTATCCAAAAGTGGCAATGATTCTTATCCTGACCCTCCGTGCATTGATTTGCCGCGACAAACTTGGTTGCCGCCGTGCGAGGCCATATCTTATGCCTGGGCTGCTGAAGGGGGCGGTTGCCATTCTGTTTTTCGTCGCTACGGCCCGTGCCGAGTTGCCACCAACACCGGGCGCAGTCGGACAAACGATGGCACGGCAGCTGCCTGCCATGCCGGCGACACCGGCACAAGTGCTTTTGCCCGATCAGTCTGCGAGCCCCGTGCATGATCGCAAGGGAAAGCGGTTTCAGGTGCATTCGTTTCGTTTTGTCGGTGCCACGGCGTTTCCTCTCACTCGTATGAAGCGAATCGTCGAACGCTTCGTAGATCTCGAGCTCAATTTATACGATCTGAACCTTGCCGCGGACGCGGTAACTGAGTTCTACCATGATCGCGGTTATTCCCTGGCGCGGGCGATCATCCCGGCTCAGCGTGTGGATGAAGGCGTGGTGACGCTGGTTGTGGTCGAAGGTCGGGTCGGCGGTGTCCTATTTTCCGGCAGTACGTCATACGATCAAGAGTTCCTGCGCCCACGTCTTGGCGATTTGGTATCCGGCAGTCTGATGGAGACGAGGAATCTGGAGCGTAGCCTTCTGCTGCTCAATGATTTGCCAGGGCTCAGGGTTCGTGCCACCTTGGCACCGGGTGCCGATTTCGGTGCGTCAGATGCACTGATCAAGATGGAGGAGCAGCGTCTGGCGGGAAGCGCGACAGTCGACAACACCGGCCGCGCCGAGACCGGACGTTGGCGACTGGATTTGTCGGGTGAGTGGAACAATCCGACGGGTGCGGGCGACCAACTCAAATTGAAGACGTCGGCTACCGAACGGACGCTGACGCACTCAGCCACCTTGGGCTACAGCATTCCAATCGGGAAGGATGGTTGGCGATTGGCGGCGAATTATTCCGACATGAAGTATGACCTGGCTGGAGCATTTGCTGCCCTCGGTATTCAGGGAGCGGCGCGCACAAGCGATTTGAGTCTCAGCTGGCCTGTGACGCGAAGTCGCTCGCGCAATGAAACTCTGTCAATGACGGCACGCCAAACGCGTCTGGTGCAGAATACCTTGGGCCTTGAAACCTCGCGTGTCACAGTACCGATGATGAACTTTAGTTATGCTGGAAACTGGGTTGACAAGGACGCCTCCGTAACCAATCTTTCGGCACAGTTGTCGACTAATTTGCGGCAAAACTCCGACGGTGCGAGCTTGTCGGCGATGCGTTACCGTGCCGAGCTGGACGGTACCTATTTGTTGCCATTGGATCGTTTTTGGGACGTGTTCATCCGCGCGGCAGCGGCCTACAGTCCGGATCGATTGCCGGATAGCGAGAAATACTCGATTGGCGGACCTAGCAGCGTGCGCGCTTACCGCTCGTCGGAACTTCGCGGTGATTCCGGTTGGCAATCGACGCTTGAATTTCGCCGTTCGTTTTCAATCAGCGGGATACCGGCTGCGCTGACTTTCTTTGGCGACATGGGCCGCGCAGTCTATAAGGCGCCGGGATTCTCTAACGGTTCGGAGGGTATCACAGCCTATGGCGTGGGCATCACAACTTATCCGATGCGACAGACGACGGTGAAGCTCGAGGCGGCACGTGCAGGCAACAATCAATATCGTTCCGGCGATGGTGAAGTGAAACGGATATGGTTCAGCGTCAACACCAGCTTCTAGCCCTGGCGATTTTTGCCGTGCTCGGCATCGGTCACGCTGGGGCACAGATGCCGTCTGGCGGACAGGTCGTCGCCGGTACCGTGCGCTTGCCGGAGGCAGCCGCACGGCAACCGGTGATCACCCAGACCAGTGACCGCGCCATCATCAACTGGCAGAACTTCTCCATCGGCGCCGGAAATAGTTTGCAGTTTGTCCAGCCCGCCTCTTCATCGGTGGTGCTCAACCGGGTGGTGGGTAGCGACCCATCGTCCATTCTTGGGACGCTGACTTCAAATGGTCAGATCTTTTTGGTCAACCCGCAGGGCATTTATTTCGCTCCCGGTGCGCGTTTGGATGTTGGTGGCCTGGTTGCCAGCACATTTGCGATTGGCGATTCAGATTTCATGGCGGGTCGCAACACTTTCAGGAAAGTTCCCGAAGGGACGCAACGCGCTGGCGCCGGCGACACGGCGCTTAGCGACACAAAGAGGGCAGAAGTAATCAACGAAGGTGTGCTGAAAGCACGTGAGTCCGGCTTTGTGGTGCTGGCGGGCGATTACGTCGCCAACCGCGGCGTGGTGGAAGCACGACTGGGGACGGTGCTGCTTGCGGCCTCAAATGCGCTGACACTCGATATCGTCGGCGACAGGCTGGTCAACTATTCGGTCGATGAACGGAACTTGATTGCGTTGGCGGGCGTCAGCAACAGCGGGCAGTTGCTCGCCGATGGTGGTCGCGTGGTAATGACCGCGTCAACCGCGCGCAACCTTGCCACATCTGCCGTCAATAACAGCGGCCTGATCCAGGCACGCGGCACTGTGGAGCGTGATGGCTCGGTGTATCTGCTCGCTGATGCCGGCAACATTGCACTGGAAACGACTTCGCAAATCGATGTGTCGGGCGCAACTGGCGGCGGCAAGGTATTGGTCGGTGGCAACGTTCATGGCGCTGGGCCGGAGGTCAATGCCGCTAACGTTCACGTCGCCTCCGGATCGACAATTAACGCCGATGCGACCGACCGCGGCAAGGGCGGCGAGGTCGTCGTCTGGAGCGATGGTCGCACCGTGTATCAGGGCGGCATCAGCGCACGCGGCGGTGGCAGCGGTGGCGATGGCGGCTTTGTC
>CAZAGR010000237.1:0-4621 GCA_964484585.1 uncultured Propionivibrio sp.
AGTGGATAATGATACCGTAACCGATCTGCCCCAGCGGATCGCCATTCTCCACATTAACAGGCTGATCAAAAGATTTTCCGTGGCTGAAATTCATCAACTAAAAGATCGAATCGCCCAGTTTGAAGGCAGTCCATGGCGGCTGCATCAACCCTTCGCTCCGGCCGGCGATCAGCCGGAGGCCATCCGCCTGTTGACCGAGGGCATCAGCGACGGACTGTCGTTCCAGACCCTGCTCGGCGTCACCGGGTCGGGCAAGACCTACACAATGGCCAACGTCATTGCCCGCATCGGGCGTCCCGCGCTGGTATTGGCGCCCAACAAGACATTGGCGGCGCAGCTTTACTCCGAGTTCCGCGAGTTTTTCCCGGAGAACGCCGTCGAGTATTTCGTTTCCTACTACGACTACTATCAGCCCGAAGCCTACGTACCGTCGCGCGATCTGTTCATTGAAAAGGATTCGGCGATCAATGAGCACATCGAGCAGATGCGGCTGTCGGCGACCAAGAGTCTGCTCGAACGCCGTGACGTGTTGATTGTCTGCACTGTCTCGGCGATCTACGGTATCGGCGATCCAGTCGATTACCACAGCATGATCTTGCACCTGAAAACAGGCGAAAAATACGGCCAGCGCGAGATCATCCGCCGTCTGGCTGAAATGCAATATGAGCGCAACGATATCGACTTCAGTCGCGGCACATACCGGGTGCGCGGGGATGTAATTGATGTCTTTCCGGCCGAAAATGCCGAAAGCGCTATTCGCATCACGCTGTTTGACGATGAGGTCGAGACCCTGACTTTGTTCGATCCGTTGACCGGCCACACCCGTCAGAAACTGGGACGCTTCACGGTGTTCCCATCGAGCCACTATGTGACCCCTCGCGCCACCGTTTTGCAAGCGATCGAGAAAATCAAGCATGAGTTGCGTGAACGCGTCGATTACTACTCCAAAGAACAGAAGCTGGTGGAGTTGCAGCGCATCGAGCAGCGCACCCGTTTTGACCTCGAAATGCTTGATCAACTGGGCTTTTGCAAGGGTATCGAAAATTACTCACGTCATCTCTCGGGTCGCCAGCCAGGCGAGCCACCGCCGACGCTCTACGACTACCTGCCGCCGGATGCAATCATGTTTGTAGATGAATCGCACGTTGCAATCCCACAGGTGGGTGCCATGTACAAAGGCGACCGCTCACGCAAGGAAAACCTCGTCAACTATGGCTTCCGGTTGCCGTCAGCGCTCGACAACCGGCCGTTGAAGTTCGAGGAGTTTGAACGCCTGATTCCGCAGACAATCTTTGTCTCGGCCACGCCATCCGTTTACGAGGAAGCGCACCAGGGCCAGGTGGTGGAGCAGTTGGTGCGCCCGACCGGTCTGGTCGATCCGCTTGTGGACGTGCGACCCGCAATCACCCAGGTCGACGACTTGCTCGCGGAAATAAAGAAACGTATCGCGGTTCAGGAGCGCGTTCTGGTGACCACATTGACCAAGCGCCTTTCGGAACAACTCACCGACTATCTCGCCGACAATGGCATCAAAGTGCGTTACCTGCATTCCGACATCGATACCGTCGAACGCGTCGAGATCATCCGCGACCTGCGTCTTGGGGTATTCGATGTACTCGTCGGCATCAACTTGCTGCGCGAGGGCCTCGACATTCCGGAGGTATCCTTGGTGGCGATTCTCGACGCGGATAAAGAGGGCTTCCTGCGTTCGACCCGTTCACTGATCCAGACCATGGGCCGTGCCGCCCGACACCTTAACGGAACAGCGATTCTCTACGCCGATCGGATTACCGATTCAATGCAACGCGCCATGGCCGAAACCGAACGCCGGCGAGCCCGGCAGGTTGCCCACAACCTCGAACACGGAATCACCCCACGTAGCGTGCAAAAGAGAATCAAGGACATGATCGACGGCGTTTACGACACCGAGTCGGCAGGCCGCGAGTTGAAGGCCGCTGAAGAGGCTGCGCGCTATGAAGTGATGAGCGAAAAGGATCTCTCACGCGAAATCAGGCGTCTGGAAAAAGCCATGCAGGAGCACTCCAGAAATCTCGAATTTGAAATGGCCGCAGCGGCACGCGATGAACTAATTCACATCAAGCATCTGGCCTTCGGCGGCGACGCACACGATTCGATTGGCAGCGCCGCGGAAGGAAAGGCCTGAGCTTGTTGCGGGCAAGTCGTGTTGCCATCGCCGACTTTTTTGTTCCGCGAATCTGATCGCCAACCGCTAGCAACGAGCACAAAAAAGGCCGCGCAGTGCGCGGCCTTTTCGGTTACGGCAGAACGATCATCCGTTCTTGGTCTCAACCATTTGCAGCGGTTCTGCAGCGATCTGAGCCTGCGGGCGAGGTTTGCGGCCCAAAACGACCGGCGGTGGAACGAGCATCTCGCGTGGCGCATGGCTCTGAGTTTCGATCATCTCCAGACCCGCGTTAGCCAATGCCGGCTTGAGATCGACCGGCACAGGAGCGGGTGGCGCGACGATGATGAGTTCTGCCACAACGGGTGCAGCAGCGACCGGCACTTCCGACGCCATCACCAAGGGCAATCTGGATTGCACGGGTGTTGCTGCCATTTCGCCAGCGAGCTCAACGTTGACTTCGGGCGCAACGACGGGAACTGGCAGCGCTGCGACCTCTGGCATTGGCACGACGGCCATCGGCACAGCGACAACATGCTGTTCATTGACCGCTTGCGCAACCGGCTGCACTTCTGCAGCAACCGTCGACGACGCCTCCGCAGCAACTGGGCTGGCGACAAGCTCCTCGCGATTCTCACCACGGCCACGACCGCGACCGCGGCGACTGCGCCCGCGGCCACCGCCCTCGCTGCCTGCAGCACGTTCCGCATCAGTACGCGGTGCGACTGGCGGAACATCCCCGTTTGATACCGGCGTTGCTACCGCATCGGCGCGCGGAGCCTTCGGTTCGCGCGGCGGACGCGGCGGGCGCGGCTCGCGGGGCTCATTGCGCCCTTGCGGACGGCGGCCATCACCCTGACCGTCCTCACGCTTGGCCGATGCAGGCTGGGCTGGTTGGCCCTGTTGTTGCGGACGCGCTGCTTGATCACCGCGCTCGCGCCCGTCCTTTTGCCCTTCACGCTGACCGTCACGACCACCACTGCGACCACCGTCGCGGGAGTTACGGCCATTGCGACCGGAGCGTCCATCCCGACCGTCCCGTGCGGGGGGGCGATCACGTCGCGTCTGTGCATCGTTCTTCGGCTGCACCACCAGCACCGGTTCCGGTGCCTTTTCGCTCGAGAACCATCCGACGATCTTTTGCCAAAGACCCGCTTGTGCCGGTGCCATGGCGGCAACAACCGGCGCAGCCGCGCGCGGCTCGACGATAGGCGCCGGCTGATCCGGTGTAATACCCTTCACCACGGCTTCGACCTTTATGGCCTTGGCTTCATTCTGCGCCGAGGGCGGCTGATAGGTCTCCTCGACCGGCTTCTCAGCCATCTGGTAGCTGGCCAAGGTCTGACCTTCCGCATTGAGTTGATCATGGCGCAGACGGATGATTTCGTGCGCTGGCGTCTCCAGATGGCGGTTTGGCACGATCACAAGATTGACGCGATGACGCATTTCAATTCGGGAAATGTCCACGCGCTTTTCATTCAAGAGAAACGTACCGACGTCTACCGGAACCTGACAATGCAACGCACCGGTGTTTTCCTTCATGGCCTCCTCTTCAAGGATGCGCAAAATGTGCAAGGCAGCTGACTCGGTGCTACGAATGTGTCCCGTCCCGGTGCATCGTGGGCAGGTGATGTAGCTCGTCTCCGCCAGCGCCGGACGCAGGCGTTGGCGCGACAACTCGAGCAGACCGAAGCGCGAGATCTTGCCGGTCTGCACGCGAGCGCGGTCGTGATGCAGAGCATCGCGCAGACGATTCTCGACTTCGCGCTGATTCTTGGTCGACTCCATATCGATAAAGTCGATCACGATCAGGCCGCCCAAATCCCGCAGCCGCAATTGGCGGGCGACCTCATCGGCAGCCTCGCAGTTGGTGCGTAATGCCGTCTCTTCAATGTCGCTGCCCTTGGTGGCGCGGCCCGAGTTCACGTCGACAGAGACCAGCGCTTCGGTGTGATCGATGACGATCGCGCCTCCCGACGGCAGCGTCACCTGCCGCGAATAGGCCGACTCGATCTGGTGTTCAATTTGAAAACGCGAGAACAACGGCACATCGTCCTGATAACGCTTGACGCGATTCACCGTGGCCGGCATGACGTGCGCCATGAACTGTTGTGCCTGATCGAACACATCATCGGTATCAATCAGAATTTCGCCGATTTCCGAATGGAAGTAATCACGGATGGCGCGGATCACCAAGCTGGATTCCTGATAGATCAGGAAGGCGCCGCTTTGCGCCTTGGCCGCACCATCAATGGCGCCCCACAATTGCAGCAGGTAATTCAAATCCCATTGCAATTCCTCAGCGTTGCGCCCAATACCGGCGGTGCGGGCAATCAGACTCATGCCGCCCGGGACGTCGAGCTGATCCATCACATCACGAAGCTCTTCCCGGTCCTCGCCCTCAATACGGCGCGACACGCCACCGCCACGAGGGTTGTTCGGCATGAGCACCAAATAACGACCGGCAAGCGAAATGAA
>CAZAGR010000238.1:0-4600 GCA_964484585.1 uncultured Propionivibrio sp.
GGGCTTTCTGGCCTGCGTACTGGCGGCGGCTTGGCTGGCCGCTATCGCCACCCGCGATCTGCGCGAACGCGAGCGCTTTGGCTTGCTGGAAACCGAGGTAAGTCGCCGCGCTGTTGAGTTGATGTCAACCACACTGAACGGCAACCTGATGGGGTCGGTGGCGCTGCTCGGCTTGATCAACGACAACATCAAGCAAGAGGCTCTGGGGAAAGCTCAGCCTAATGCCAGCGCCATTGTGCAGGTGCTGGAAAGCGTCGGGCGCAGTTATGACGCCGACGGCGTGTTTGCGGTCGCCGCCAGCGGCGTGGTCGGCTCCTCGTGGGACAACAGCGGCAAGCCCTCGACCGGGCTGAATGTCAAATTCCGTCCCTACTATCAGATGGGCATGCAAGGCTTGGGCAATGTCTATGCGGCGGTCAGCCTTGCGCGTGGTGATCGTGCCTTGTACTTTTCGGCGCCCATTTTCGTGGACACCACCAACGGCACCGACGCCATTGGCGTCGTGGTGGCGCGCACCGGCATGCTCAAGGTTGACGATCTGCTGCGTGAAAAATCCGATATCGCCTTGCTGCTTTCACCCCAGGGCGTGGTATTTGCCAGCAGCCGAAAGGAATGGATCGGGCATCTCGCCGGTGTTGCCACCCCCGCCAGGCTCAAGGCGATTCGCGAGCTCAAGCAGTTTGGCAAGATGTTCGATTCAGCCGAACCAGCGGTGCTCCCCGTTGCGGTAGATGCGGGGGTGCAAAGTTTCGAAGGCGGGCGCTTTGCGGTAAGCCGTGCGCCGGTGCAATGGAACGACCCCTTTGGCGACTGGACGCTGGTGCTGATGGAAGACCTCGATAAGAGCGTCCCCCTGCAACATCGTCTTGCGGTTGCCGGGCTGACGGCGGCTTTGCTGTTGGTGCTCGGCACCATGATGCTCAAGGTGTTACAAAGCCATCACCTGCAACGACTCGTGACGCAAGAGATCGAAGTCATGTCGCGCGCCCAGCAAACGCAAGCAGAGCACAAAGAGCACGTGGCCACAGCGGCGTTGCTGCTGCAATATGCAAAAAGCCAACGTGAGTTGACGCAGACATTTCTGGTCGAAATGCACCGCATCTTCGGCGCGCTGCATGGCGTCGTGTACGTGATCGATCAGGCGAACCCGGAAACACTGAATTGCAGCGGCACCTATGCCTGCGCCGACCAGCCTGCCGAACACATTGCCTTGGGCGAGGGCTTGCTCGGGCAATGCGCGCTTGAGCGCCGCCCGCTCCTGATTACTGACGTACCCGCTGGCATGAGGATGATTCATTCCGGTCTCGGCTCGACAGCACCCAAGGCCCTGCTCATTGCCCCCGTCCTGCTTAACGACGTACTGCTCGGCGTGGTGGAACTGGCTCTGCTGACGGCACCGAATACCGACGACCATGAGCGCCTGCTCGACATGACGCGCCTGCTGGGCATGAATCTGGAAATTCTCGGGCGCAGCGATACCACGCATGCAACGCTGACCGCCGCTGTTGCCGCCGAGCATGCCAAGGCCGAGCAACTTAGCTTTCAGCAGACCTTGATTGACACCATTCCTTATCCGGTGTTCTACAAGGATGCCGATACCCGCTTCATTGGCTTCAATCGCGCCTATGAAATTGCGTTTGGGATCAAGCGCGAGGACTTAATCGGCAAGCGCGTGCTCGACCTGGCTTACCTGTCCGAAACAGATCGACTCGTCTATCAAGCAGAAGACGAAGCAACGATCAGCAGTGCTGGCAGCGTGCAACGTGAAATGAGCATACCCTTTGCCGATGGCGTGATGCACGAAACTCTTTATTTTGTTTCCGGCTTTCGCTTGCCCAACGGGCAGCCCGGGGGACTGGTCGGCACCTTCATCGATATCAGCCCGCTGAAAAAAGCCGAGCAGGAGTTGGCGCGCCTCGCCGATGTCGAGCGCTTCAACCGCCTCGCCCACGGGCGCGAGCGGCGCATTGTCGCGCTCAAGCATGAAGTGAATCGACTGGCCGAAGCGCAGGGGCAGCCCCCGGTTTACGAGTCCGCTGCGCTCGAGGCCATGGGGGCCGAAGCCGAGGCCTTTGCCGCCGAAATGGGAGCCGCTGATCCATCCGATGCAATGGGCTTAGCCGACCCATCCGATCCCGAAGCCATTCGCCAGCTCATCGCCACGCTGCAGCAGGAGCGCATCGCGGCGCTGAGCTTGGCCGAAGATGCCGAGCAGGCGCGGCAGGCGCTCGAAACTGAGCACGAAACAGCGCGGGAAGGAGACGCCAAATGATGCGGCTGATGCGGCAACTGGTGAACGCGCTGGAGCGCCAGCAACTACATACCAAGCTGGCGCTCGCCTTTGGCGGACTGATGTTGGTGGTGGCCGGCATCGGCATTGATGCGCTGTTGGGCAACCAGCGTCTGAGCGGCGAAATTCGCGCGATGTACGAGAAGGAGGTACTGGGCATTTCTGCCATCAAAGAGGCGCAGTATCGCTACGCCCAGATCGGCCGCACCGTGCGCATGGTGATCTTGAGCAAAGACCCCGCCGAGCGCGAACGTACGCTCAAGCAGTTGGCCGAGAACGAAGCGGGGCTCAAGGTAGCCATTGAGGAAGCGCGTACCCGATCTTTCCGCACCGAAGGCAAAGCTCAACTGGCCCTATTCGAGAAAAACTACGCGGACTATTCACGCAATGTCCAGCGCGCGATGAGCCTCGTCACGCAAGATAAGCTCGACGATGCGCAAACGTATGTAACGGGGACGGACTTTCTAGCGCCCGGCATCGCCGCCGACGCCAACCTGACCGAGATGGCACGGGTCAAGGAAGTAGGCGCCGGCGAAGCTCTTGCGCGCAGCGAACAGGTGGTCAAAGACGAAAACTACACCACCTTCGCGTGGTTGTTTGGCGGGTCGCTCTTTGCCCTGATCTTTGGCGGCCTGATCGCACGCTCGATCCGGCGTCCCACCGAGGATATCCGGCAAGCGGTCGAGGCATTGGCCGGCGGTCATCTTGCGCAAGTGGTGCCGCATACCGAGTACTCCAACGAGATAGGCGCGCTGGCGCGTTCCATTGCCGTGCTGCAAACCGAAGCCCAGCGCATGGAAGACCAGCGCTGGGTCAAGACGCATCAGGCCGCCATTTCCGGCGAGTTGCAATCGGCGACCAGCTTTACAGAGCTCTCGCAGCGTTTCCTGTCCATGCTGGCACCCGTCATCGATCTCGGCCATGGCGTGTTTTTTGTCTATGAAGGCGAACGCCAGCGCCAGCGCCTGCGCCTCTTGGGCAGCTACGCCTATGTCGAGCGCAAGCATCTGGACCAATATTTCAAGCTGGGCCAAGGCTTGGTCGGCCAGTGCGCGCTTGAGCGCCAGAGCATCATCATCACCGACCCGCCCGAAGACTACGTGCGCATCAGCTCCAGCCTTGGCAGCGGCGTGCCGCGTGCGATAGCGGTGCTGCCGGTGCTGCGTGGCGAGCGCCTGCTGGCGGTGGTGGAGCTGGCGATGTTCCGCCCGCTCACGGCAAAAGAACAGGAACTGCTCGACGGACTGCTCCCCATGCTGGCCATGAGCATGGAAATCCTTGAGCGCAGCGCCAAGGCGCGCGTGCTGCTGGAAGAAACCCAGCGCCAGGCCGAGAACATGGAAAAGCAGGCGGCGAGGCTCGAAGAGCAGGCCGTTGAGATGGCAGCCCAGCAGGCCGAATTGCGCGACAGCGACGCGTACAACAAGATGCTGTTCCAGGACTCGAATCGCCCGATGGTGGTCAGTGATCCGGAAAAAGGCTTCATCGACTGCAACATGGCTGCTGTACACATTTATGGGTACACACGCCGAGAAGAGGTCATCGGCCTGCATCCGCCGGATGTCACGGCGCCCTTCCAAGCTGACGGCACCGACAGCAAGACCGCCTCCGAGCGGCTCGATATGAGAACCCTCGACAGTGGCCAGGCGCTGGCTTTCGAGTGGCGTCACCGCCGGCCCGACGGCACGGAGTGGGATGCGCAGGTGTATCTGGCGCAATTCACGCACCGTGGGCGAAAACTGTTGCAGTTTTCGCTCGACGACATCACCGAACGCAAGCAGGCCGAAGAAGCCCGTCGCCTGGCCAAGTTCCAGGCCGATCAGGCATTGGACATGAGCAACGCCGGCTACTGGATGGTCGACTACGCCGAACCCGAGTACTACATCAGCTCGGAGCGTGCGGCGGCGCTTTTTGGCGAGCTGCCCACGCCCGGCTTCCGTTACCACCTCGGCGACGAATGGGGCTCGCGCATTGCGGCGGCCGACCCGGCGATTGCCGAAGCCACCGGCATTCATTACGGTGAGGCAGTGGCCGGCACCGTTCCCCGCTACGATTTTATTTACCCGTACCGGCGTCCGGTCGATGGCAGAACGATCTGGGTGCACGCCGTTGGCAATATCGTGCGCGACGAAAACGGCAACGCACTCAAGATGTACGGGGTTGCGCAAGACATCACCGAGCTCAAGGCCGCGGAAGACGCCATGATCCGTGCCAAAGAAATTGCTGAGGAAGCGACCAAAACCAAGTCGGACTTTCTCGCCAACATGTCGCACGAGATCCGCACGCCGATGAACGCCATCATCGGCATGT
>CAZAGR010000239.1:0-4595 GCA_964484585.1 uncultured Propionivibrio sp.
ATCGCTGTGAACGACACCGCCAGCGCCACATCGGCGCGGGCATGGTAAGTCAGCAAGTTGGAGGTGGCTCCGGTCGGGCAGGACGCGACAATCATGTAGCCCACCGCCAGCGCCCCGGTGATGCCAAACAGCGATAGTAGGCCGTAGGTCACCAGCGGCAGCAGCAGAAAGTGGCAAATCAGCCCCACGCCAAACGCCTTGGGAAACTGGAACACGCGCCGGAAATCCCGCAGCGTGAGACTGGCGCCTAGCGTGAACATGATGAAGGCCAGCCCAGCTGGCATGACGATGGTGGAAACAATATCAGTTTGCATTTAGGCTCGCTTGAAAAGTCGACGCTGGCGGGACGGCAATTAGGCGCCGAATCAGTCTGCCACGACCCAATTACGTTGCACAACCAGATCAATCACGCCTTCGGGGCTGCGGATACTAGTTTCAATCGCGTCTCCGGGTTTCAGATAAAAATCCCGACGTGCCTCGTGTGAGTAATTTGTGATCGGTAATGCCGAGTAACCGCAATTACCGGTAGCCTCAATGGCCACCTCGATATTAGCCTATCGAGAAGCTGCCACTGGCTCCCGCATGGTGACAAACTCCTCTGCGGCGGTCGGATGAATGCCGATCGTGCTGTCAAAAATGGATTTGGTGGCACCCGCTTTCATGGCAACGGCAAAGCCCTGGACAATTTCACCGGCATCAGCGCCGACCATATGCAGGCCGACCACTCGATCGGTGGCGTCTTCTACGATCATCTTCATCAAGGTGCGCTCACTGCTGCCGCTCAGCGTGTGCTTTAGTGCTTTGAATTCACTCCGGTAGATACTGACCGAACCAAATTCCTTACGTGCATCGGCTTCCGAAAAGCCGACCGTGCCGATGCTCGGATGAGTAAACACTGCGGTCGGAATGAACTCATAACTCATTTTGCGCGCGGGCTTTCCTGCGGCCGGTCCGAACAGCTGATCAACAACGACCATGGCCTCACCCAATGCCACCGGCGTCAGTTGCACGCGCGAAGTTACGTCACCTACCGCAAAAATTGACGGCACATTGGTCCGGTAAGATTCATCAACCGCCACAGCGCCATCAACCGCCTGCAGCACGCCGGCGCTGTCCAGCCCCAGTCCCCTGACATTGGGCACCCGCCCTGTGGCATAAAGCACAGCGTCGACAGTGACAGCATCACCACTGCGCAAATGGACCATCAAACCATCGGCCGTTTTTTCGATGGCCGCAACATCGCAATTCAGGCGCAAGTCCACGCCCTTCTTTACAACTTCGGCAGCAAGGAAATTTCGCACATCATCGTCGAAGCCACGCAATACCTGCACGCCGCGATAAAGCTGCGTCACCTTGGCGCCCAAACCAGTAAAAATTGAAGCAAATTCACAGGCAATATAGCCGCCGCCGACCACAAGCAGACGCTTGGGGAAAGGCTCAATGTCGAAAATTTCATTTGAGGTCAACACATGCTCGTGGCCGGGAAATTCAGGCACGTGCGGCCAACCACCCGTGGCAACCAGGATGTGCTTGGCGCTTATTCGTCGTACGTCGGTCCGCCCATTTTCCTGACTTGTTACCTCGACGGTATTTGCGTCCACCAGACGCGCAGGCGCATTTATAAGGGTCACGCCACTGCCCACCAAAAGTTTTTGGTACACGCCATTAAGGCGGCTTATCTCGATACGGCGATTATCCTTAAGTTTGTGCCAGTTCAACACCGGCATAGCGGTATCCCAACCAAAGCCGTGGGATTCTTCAACGCTTTCCGCGTAGTGAGCGGCGTAGCTGTAAAGTTTCTTGGGTATGCAACCTACATTCACGCAGGTTCCGCCCAATCCACCCGTGCCAGCGGCCTCAGCCAGCGTTACGCGTGCTCCGCGCTGGGCTGCCATCCGTGCGGCACGTACGCCGCCGCTACCGCCGCCTATCACGAACAATTCTGTGTCAAACGTTTGCATAATCCCTCCAAAAAACCCAATTTCTTCGATGCCGCGGTACCGCGAGCAGTCAGACACTTATCCGATCGGCACAGCCGCAGCTTTCTTCTCTTCGTAATGTTTTGTGTAATCGATCACGCTGCGAACGACTTCGATGATCGGGCGTTTCGAACTGCGCGCCAGAAAAACAAGCACGACCGGTGCAACAGCCCAAAATACACCGCTCAAAATAATTTCATCGAAGATGCGACTATCCGCTGCAGGAACACCTTTGGCCCGCGAGAGCATCGCGTCCCAAGTATTTCCGCCACGATTACCGAGATCCATCACCTTGGCAACCAACTCGATCTCCTTGATTTCGCGCTCGGTGTAGTTTGCCTTTAATTCCCTACGGAGTTCTGCGGGTACGCGTCCAAAGTTGGCCGTCACAAACTCGCGCACATAGGAAATCGCAACCCATTTTTTTCGATCGAAGTCAGCCGGATCGAGTTGTTCCACATGGGCCAATTCTTCGTCTGTAACGCCAAGCATGTTAGCCCATTCGTGGTGTCCCCACGTACAAAACCGGCAGTCATTGAGGCGCGACACGGCCAACATGAGTTCCTCGCGAAATCCGGGATCGAGTTCATGTTTTACCCATATCTGGTAAAGCATTCCCACGTCAGGCAGGAACGAAGCAACATTGACGACAAGCTGACGTGCAGTCATGGTTCGCTTGCGGAAGCCGCCAAAAGCCGACGTGGGTTTCTTCAGGTTTTTCGGTGCAGCATTCTTGGATGAGCCTGATCTGGCAGCACGAATTTTGACTGTTGACATCAACTTACCTCTTATTGGACGGTTAGATTGCGTGACCAAGAACTGATCAGCAAGGTCTCAGGTGGGCAGCGGACTACTCTCATAGTAAAGATTAGCGAGCCGCACGCGGTTTTACAGTTTTCCCGCTGGCTGGCTTTGAGGGCAGCTTTTTGATCGGAGAGCTCCTGGCACTAGGTGTCGGCTTTACACTGTCTTCAAACTGCGGTAGCTGGCATGCTTCGCGCACGACACGGCGCAATACTTTCCCGACAGGGCTCATCGGGATCGCGGTCGCCAATTTGATAGTGCGCGGCACATTGCTTTTGGGCAACTTTTCAGCCAAGTAGGAACGCAATTCCTTGATATCGACCGACATACCTTCGCGCAGAACAATCTCGGCATGCACTGCTTCACCACAGCCCGTATCGTCAATGCCGACAACAGCGGCCATTTTTACCGTCGGGTGGCTGCACAGCGCTGATTCGACCTCCGACGGATAAACGTTCTTGCCTTTATGCACGATAGTATCTTTGACGCGGTCGAGGACGTAGAGGTAGCCATTGGCATCGATGCGGCCGAAGTCACCGGATTTCCAGTAACCGTTAGAAAACTCTGTCGCCGTTTTATCCGGTTGATGCAGGTAACCCATGCAGATCGCCCGCGAGCGCATCCAGATTTCGCCGTCCTTGCCAGCCGCTACGGCCTTGCCATTTTTATCCGCAATCAATACATCCACGCCGGCAACAACGCGTCCCGCCGACGCGAAATGCGTTTCACTACCGTCAGCCAGCGGCTTGTGGTCGGCCTTACTTAGACAGGACACGATTCCGGCATGCTCGGAGCTGCCATAAGCCTGCACAAAAATATCACCGAAGCGTGTGCGCAGTTCCTTGAGTCGAGCGGGGATCATCGGCGACGCCCCGTAGTACATGAACTGCAGCGACGACAGATCAAACTTGCGCGCTTCAGGAGCATCGAGCAGCCGATAAAGCATCGAAGGAACCATCAGCGAACCCGTGACTTTTTCCTGCTCGATGGTACGGCACCATGTGAGCATACTGCGGTCATTCATGGTGATGGTACAGCCACCGCGAAACACTACCGGCAAATGCAGCATACCGCTGGCATGGCTGATCATGCCGAAATGCAAAAAGCGCAAGTTCTCGGTGGGCAAGGCGTCGGGCGTGGCAAAGTGCAGATCCTTATTGGCCATCCAGTTATCAACAGAGTACATCACCGCCTTGGGCGCGCCGGTGGTGCCGCCGGTAAAGCGCAAGGCAAGGCAATCCGTGCGGTCGTCGTTGACGATGTTTGGATTATCGTCACTGACACCCTTGAGCAGATCCCAGAAATACAGCACATCGGGAAACCGCCTTGACGGCTTGTCCATGCTGACGATCTTGAGTTTGAACTTTTTCAGCAGCGCGTAATGTGTCGGTAGCAGGTCCGCCTCGACAAACGCCACCTTGGGCTTGACCAGCTTGATCTGCGCCGCCTGTATCTCCAGACTATCGGTGGTGTTGGTCAGGCACACGCACACGTCGCCCTTGAAGGCGGTAAACCAGCTGAGCAGTGATGAATTGTCATTGTTAAGAATGTTCATCCAGGTATCTCCGCGCTTGAGGCCGAGACGGCTGTGCATCATATTGACAATTTGGTTGGTCAGGCGGTGAAACTGTCGGAAACTGTAGCGGCGATTGCGCTCAACATTGACGGTGCATTCGGCGTCGCCGTAGGTCTTCGCCAGGTTCTCGCTAATAAGGGAAAAATCTATCTTCATGAGTTTGTTCCTCCAATTGGATATTGTGCAGCCATTCTTGGAGATTTCAGTAATCGCATCCCCCCCATTAGCGGGGGGGT
>CAZAGR010000240.1:0-4570 GCA_964484585.1 uncultured Propionivibrio sp.
CGGACAATTGCTGCAACTCGGCGTTCCTGCGAATCGCTGCTATCTATTCGATGCACAGGGCCGCGCCTTTCGCCGTCACACGGCAACCAAACAGAAACCCGCCGCGGCATGAGCCTAATTAATCGCGGCCCCCTGTTTGCAGGCGCGCTGTGCGTCACCATGACCGTTGCAGCGACTCTGCCGACTCGAGCTCTCGCGGCGGAGACACCACAACTACTGGTCTGGATCAACGGCGATAAAGGTTACAACGGCTTGCAGAAGGTCGGCGACGCCTTCACGGAAATTTCGGGCGTCAAAGTTATCGTTCAGCACCCCGAAGGCGCACCAGACAAGTTCCAGGCTGCAGCCGGCGCGGGCAAGGGGCCGGATATATTTTGCTGGCCCCATGATCGGGTCGGCGAATGGGCGCGATCTGGCTTGATTGTTCCACTACGGCCGTCCAGTCGCGTAAAGAAAGACATTTTTGACTCCAGCTGGACGGCATTTTCTTACCGCGGGAAAATTTGGGGTTATCCCCTCTCGATCGAAGCCATCGGCCTGATGGTGAATCGCACGCTGGTTCCGACGCCGCCAACCACCTTTGACGAGGTCATCAAGATCGACAAGGCACTGACGGCTAAAGGCAAGAAAGCGCTGCTGTGGGACTACAACAAGACCTTTTTCACCTGGCCGATGCTGGCTGGTGCCGGAGGATACATCTTCAAGCGCACGCCTCAGGGCGATCTTGACCCCTCTGCCACTGGAGTGAATTCAGCCGGGGCAGTGTTGGCAGCCGAGAAACTGGCGCAGCTGATCAACGACGGCATCATGCCTCGCGGCGCGCGTTATGCCGAGATGGAGGCTGGATTTGCGCGTGGCGATGTCGCGATGATGATTTCCGGCCCCTGGGCTTGGGACAATGCACGCAAAGCCAAGGTGGATTTCACAGTGGCACCGATTCCGGCGGTAGTCAGCGGCAGCCCCTCAAAACCTTTCGTGGGTGTGCTGGGCTGCATGATATCTGCGCCCAGCAAGGTAAAGGACATCGCACGTGAGTTCATCGAGAACCATCTTCTGCGGATCGACAATCTTAAAGTGATCTCCGCCGATGTAGCGCTGGGAACTCCTGCCAACAAAGCCTACTATCAGGAACTGTCGAGCGACCCGGCGATTCGGGCAACAATGGAAAATGCGCAGGTCGGCGAGCCCCTGCCGAATATTCCGGAGACCGGTCGGTTTTGGCCGGCCATGGATGCGGCGCTGGAGGCCATAACCCAGGGACGACAAACCCCGAAACAGGCGCTCGACGGGGCGGCGGCACGGATTCTTGTAAAGTGACCGCGATGAGCAAATCCCACGCTGTCAAATGGATAGTCACCGCTTCAGTCGCCGCATTGCTGCTGTGGCTGGTGTTCGGAATCTACATCAGCGGAAATGCCCTGTGGGCGTTGGTCGCATTGGTGGGCGGATGTCTCAGCATTTATGTTTATGGGTCCTCGCGAACTTTAGCGTGGCGCTATTTGTTTCCAGGTGTCACCGCCATGCTGGTTTTTGTCGCCTTCCCTCTGCTTTATACGGTCGACATCGGATTCACTAATTTTTCGTCTAACAATCTGCTGAGTGAAACGCGTGCACGTGCCTACCTGCTCGACCAAGGCGAATTTAGCGACAAAAATACCTACGCCTATACCGTTCACTTTGAGAATAACGTCTACCGCCTCGTCCTGCAGAAAGAGGTAGCCCCTGGATCGACAGTCACCGAAGGTCCTCGCTTCATTTCACCACCCCTAACTTGGCAAGGCAAGGACTCGCCACTGCAACTGCTGCCCATTGCAGCGGACGCACCCTTGCCAGGAAGCGCGCTTTCACTGCGCGACGTGATTGCCCAGCGCGACCTCCTGATAGCGACGCGATTGCAGCTGCCCGATCGTCGCGTGCTGAGTTATGCCGGACTGCACGAATTCGGCCAGCGTGATCCACTTTGGCGCGACGAGGCGGATGGCGCGCTGACTGAAGCTGCCAGCGGAACCGCCTACCTTCCCAATCGCGTCAGCGGATTTTTTGAAAACGCCGCGGGTGACCGCCTGCAACCCGGGTTCAAGGTCAATGTAGGACTGGCCAACTATCTGCGCATGTTCGGTGACCCCGATATGCGCGGACCGTTTGTATCCATCTTCGTTTGGACTGTCTTGTTTGCAGGTCTGACCGTCGTATTCTCGACCGCGATCGGCATGACCCTGGCTGTCGTTCTGGAGTGGGAAGCCCTGGCTTTCCGCGGCGTTTATCGCACGTTGCTGTTTCTGCCCTATGCGGTGCCGGGATTCATCTCCATCCTTGTGTTCAAGGGCTTGTTCAACCAGAACTTTGGCGAAATCAACGCGATCCTGAACTCGATTGCCGGCATTAAGCCCGCCTGGTTTGCTGATCCGACTCTTGCCAAAACCATGATCCTGATCGTGAATACCTGGCTCGGCTATCCGTACATCATGATCTTGTGCACAGGGCTGATCAAGGCCATACCGGCGGATCTGTATGAGGCCTCGGCGATCGCCGGTGCCGGCCCACTGACGAACTTCTGGCGCATCACGGTACCGCTGATCATCAAGCCACTGACGCCCCTTCTGATCTCGGCGTTCGCCTTCAACTTCAACAATTTTGTGCTTATCAGCCTGCTCACCGACGGCCGGCCGGATTACCTGAACACCAAGCTGCCGGCGGGCACCACGGATATTCTGGTTTCCTACACCTACCGCATCGCCTTCACCGACGCCGGGCAGAACTTCGGCCTCGCCGCCGCAATTTCCACAGTCATTTTCGCCTTGGTGGCCGTTTTGTCGATCATCAATCTCAAGCTCACGCAAAGCAACGAAAAAAGGTAACTGCGATGGCAATCGTCATAGGAAAGCGCCAACGCTGGCGCGTCGTCAGCGCCCATCTCGGCCTCTGGGCATTGATCGCGGTCACGCTGTTTCCGCTGCTTGCTGTGGTCTCTATTTCACTTCGCCCGGGCAACTTTGCCATCGGTGAATTGATTCCCAGTGAAATCAGCCTGGAGCACTGGAAACTCGCGCTGGGGATTCCCTTTGTCCAACCGGATGGCACCGTCATCAAACCACCCTTCCCGGTCATGAGCTGGCTGTGGAACTCGATCAAGATCGCCGCCGTGTCAGCATTCCTTATTGTTGCGATCTCGACCACTGCCGCTTATGGTTTCGCCCGACTAAAATTCCGTTTCAAGGCCACACTGCTCAACAGCATGATGCTGCTGCAGATGTTTCCAGTGGCGGTCGCGCTGGTGGCCATCTACGCTATTTTCGAGGGCATCGGGCGCTACATTCCGTGGCTAGGCATCGAAACCCACGGCGGACTGATCGTCGCCTACCTTGGCGGCATCGGCATGCACATCTGGACCATCAAGGGTTACTTTGAAACGATCCCGCTTGAAATTGAGGAGTGTGCCAAGGTGGACGGTGCAAGCTCATGGCAGACCTTTTATCGCGTCCTGCTGCCAATGGCAGTGCCAATCCTGATGGTGGTATTCGTGCTGGCCTTCATCGGCACCATCATCGAATATCCGATCGCTTCCATCCTGCTGCGTGAAGAACCCAACCTGACGCTGGCTGTAGGTTCAAAATACTATCTGTATGAACAGCGCTACCTGTGGGGCGATTTTGCCGCGGCCGCCGTATTGTCCGGCTTGCCAATCACGGCCGTGTTCCTGGCCGCCCAGCGCTGGATCGTCTCTGGGCTGACCGCGGGCGGCGTAAAGGGCTGATTGCGAAAAGTCGGCGTTGGCGGGACGGCGAACGGTGATCGGTCGCATCCAAACAACCGTCGCAACAGCATTTTTGTTGGCCCATGGCTTCAAGATTGCCGATGAGGTCGGGTCCGCAGATACAGCCTTTATTGGTGTCGATACCACCTTGGTCGTATGCGGCACGGCGCTGACGCGTCAATTCAAGGGCACCTATCGATTTCAACATATCGATTTCAACCTCTCGATTTCAACTGACCATGTCCAAGCCCGTTCCTGATCCTGATCCTGAGCTCACTATCGAATCCTGCGAACCAGCACCGTTCGGCAACACCACCCTGTTTCTGCGAGGCAGTATGAACAATTGGGCGGCCTTGGACCAGTTTGCATTTCAGTTCAGTTGCGATGCCTATTACCTCAACGTCGAGTTGGCAAGCCGACACGAGTTCAAGATTGCCGATGCCGGCTGGCAACCGGCCACAATCATAGGCAGCAACACCGGCCGCATCGACACTCTGGAAGTCGCAGATGCAAGCGGCGATATCGGCGGCGTGCATCACTGGTTTGAGGGCGAACACACACTACGCCTGGCGTTCAAGGACGGACACCCACAGCTCACCATCGGCCCAAAATCATTCGCCACCATCGAAAGCGCGGCAATCAGCGACCCGGTGGCCTTGAGCGTGCACTTTGATTCCCGCTTACCGCACGATAAAACGCCCGTCGGCGCCATCACTGCCGGAAGTAGTGCACGCTTTTGTCTGAGTGCTCTGCCCGGCATTGACCAGGCAACCCTGGTGGTCGAAAAGCGTCGCCTCGAAGGCAATCAGGAGGTGC
>CAZAGR010000241.1:0-4569 GCA_964484585.1 uncultured Propionivibrio sp.
GCGAGGCCACCCGCGGGCCAGACCGCCGGCCTACCGTCATCGCTGCTGGGCAGGCTGCCCCAGTAACGGGCCGGCCCGCGATCACTGTAATGATCAAGCTCGGGGAACGTCACCAGCGTCTGCTCGGCGACGTCAAACAGCGCCGCCAGAACAGGCAGCTCAGGGGTCTGGCAGCGCGTCAGTACAGCATTGATACTATTCAGCGCCACCCTGTTCAGTTCGCGCAAACTCTGCTCGGCAACGGTCACCCATGGCCGCATGTTCGGCAGGGGATCGCGGCGTGGCGGAATGGTAAATCCGCTGGAATACTGCATTACCGGAATTCCCAGGGTCCGTGCCGCCACCAGCGCCGTCGGGGCGTGATCGGCAAGCACCAGCGTTGCGCCGGTCAAGCGCATGAGCTCACGCCAGGCGCCAACGAGACCAAACAAAGCGTTGGCATCGGCATAGCCAAAACGCAGCAGGATATCGGCATAACTCAGCGGCGGGCCTGGGCGAATCTGCTCCGCAATCGTCGGCGCGGCAAGCCAGGTAAATCCGTTGCTCGCCAGCAAATCGCCGACGGCAGCCGGTTGGGTTACCACCCAATGCACATCGTGGCTCAGATCTCTGAGCTCCCGCGCGAGGGGCAAGAACGGCCCCACATGTCCCATTCCCGCGCCGAATTCCCACGCATACATGATCGACGCCACTACATCAGCCTCCCACCGCGCACACGCCGGCCTGCAGTCGCCAGCGAACCCATGCCCTGCCCGCCGTGGGCGTGACAGATCGCGCAAGCCAGCGCATCGGCGGCGTCGGCACTAGGCGCGCCCGGCAGCTTCAGCAGCCGCATCACCATCTGCTGCACCTGCTCCTTGGCCGCTTTGCCCTGCCCCACCACGGCCTGCTTGATTTGCAAGGCGGTATATTCCGAAACCGGCAGATCGGCATTGACCAGCGCAGAGATCGCCGCGCCACGCGCCTGCCCAAGCAACAGGGTTGACTGCGGATTGACATTCACGAACACAATTTCGACCGCCGCCTGACCCGGGCGGTACGTTGCGATCACCTCGGTGATCCCGTCAAACAGCGCCTTGATGCGTAGCGGCAGATTTTGGGCACTGTCGCTGCTGATGCAGCCGCTGGCCACATAGGACAGTCGGCTGCCAAGCATGTCAATCACGCCAAAGCCGGTTGAGCGCAGGCCAGGATCGATTCCAAGAATGCGAACAGGTGGTTTTTCAGAGATGTTGCCGTTGATCATTTGCGCGCAAGATACACGCCGCCGACGGTCAGCGCCATGCCGACAAGGGCCATGCCGGTCAGCGTTTCACCAAACAACGCCCACGCCAGCAATGCCGTGCTGGGAGGCACCAAATAAAACAAAGACGCCACATTAACCGCATTGCCACGACGGATCAGCACATTGAGCAGGGCAATCGCGCCGATTGACAGCACCAGCGTCAGCCAACACAAGGCAAAAATGAACTCGCCGGTCCAGTCAATACGGAAGGGTTCGATAGCCGCAGCCAGGAGCGCCGTAGCGATCAGTGTCGGCAAAAACTGGGCAATCGCGCCGGTACGCAAATCAAAATGCGGACAAAAGCGCTTTTGATACAGCGTGCCCAGAGTGATGCCGCATAGCGCCAAAAGCGCCGGCCAGAGTGCGGCGAGTTCAAAGCCGGTTCCCAGCTTTTGAAAAACCACCAGTCCAACGCCTGAAAAACCAAGCAACAGCCCGCCCCATTGCCTTGCCAACACGGCTTCGCCCAACCACCAACCTGCACCCACCGCGGTCAGCAAAGGTTGGATACCCACCACCAGACTCGTCACGCCGGCCGGCAAACCACGCGATATGGCGACGAAAACTCCACCCAGATAAAGCGCATGAACGAGAAGTCCGGAAATCCCGAGATGGAACCACTGTCGCCCGTCGCGGGGCCAGGGCGCCCGGGTCAGGAGTGCAATCAACGTCAAAAAAAGCACGACCAACACATAACGAACCAGCAGAAAACTGAGCGGCCCGGCATGCGGCATGCCCATCTTGGTGCCGATAAAACCGGTGCTCCAGAGCACAACGAACAGCAAAGGTGCGTAATGGAGCCGCGGATTCATTTAACGCTCATGGCAGCGCGAGCGACCCATAGATGATGAACCACGCGAAAGGCGGAATTGGTTGCCCCGCCTCGACACACCCCGGATACCGCTTCGCGTGGGGCGACTCCCCGGCCCTCGCCACAGCTTTGCATGCCACGGATTTCGCTGCGCGGGGTGGCAGGGCGAGGGTGGCCTTTTGCTCGCTGCGCTCGATTGTCACGAGGCTCGCCGAATGTTGTTTCACATTAAAAAAGTGCAAAAAGTCGGCGCCGGCGGCGCCCCGAAGGTAGTGCAAAAAAGCGTTGGCTATTCGTCAATCAGCGCCGTGGTGTAGACATCCTGCACGTCATCGAGGCCTTCCAGCGCGTCCAGCAGCTTCTGCATTTTGATCGCATCGTCACCGTCGAACTCGGTTTCGTTCTCCGGCTTCATGGTGACCTCGCCAAACTCCGGTTTGAAACCGGCCTTTTCGAGTGCGTCCCTGACCATCGAAAAATCATTCGGCGGCGTCACGACCTCAATCGAGCCATCCTCGTTGGTCACCACATCGTCAGCACCTGCTTCGATTGCCGCATCCATCAGCTTCGATTCATCCGTGCCGGGGGCGAACACCATCTGGCCGCAATGTTTGAACAAAAAACTGACGCTCCCGTCGGTGCCCAGATTGCCACCATGCTTGACGAAGGCGTGGCGCACATCGGCGACCGTGCGCACCTTGTTGTCGGTCAGGCAATCGACAATCACGGCGGCGCCGTTGATGCCATAACCTTCGTAGCGTATTTCCTCGTAGTTCACGCCGTCGAGCTGCCCGGTGCCGCGCTTGATGGCATTTTCGATGTTGTCCTTGGGCAGGCTCTGGCCCTTGGCTTTTTCAATCGCCAGTCGCAAACGCGGGTTGGCGCTGATATCGCCCCCGCCCATCTTGGCGGCAACGGTAATTTCCTTGATCAGTTTGGTGAATACCTTGCCGCGCTTGGCGTCCTGCCGCCCTTTGCGATGCTGGATATTGGCCCATTTGCTATGTCCGGCCATGCTGTGTCCCTAGTTGTGTGTGAATTGACGCTTAGAATCTGAAAATTCTAGCATTTTGGAATTCCCGACCATGATCGCTCCCCTGACAATTGCCCGAAGTGGCGACCTCGACCTTGACTTGCTGTCCGCGTTGGCCAATCGCCACGGTCTGATTACCGGTGCCACCGGCACGGGCAAGACAGTTACCCTTCAGCGCATCGCCGAACAATTGTCATCAGCCGGCGTACCCGTATTTCTGGCCGATGCCAAAGGTGACCTGTCCGGAATCGGGGCCGCCGGCACCTGCACCGAGCGCTTGCAGAAACGTCTCGACCAAATGGGCATCAGCGATTGGAAACCGCGCGCCAATCCGGTCATGTTCTGGGATGTCTTCGGCGCTGCCGGTCACCCGATTCGCGCAACCATCTCGGACATGGGCCCGCTGTTATTGAGCCGGCTGCTCAATCTGAACGATACACAGGCGGGCGTTTTGCAACTGGTATTTCGTATCGCTGATGATCAAGGTCTTCTGTTGCTCGACATGAAAGATCTGCGCGCCATGGTTCAGAACGTCGGCGAGCATTCCGCTGAATTCAAGACCCAATACGGCAATGTATCGGCGGCCTCCATTGGCGCTATTCAGCGCGGACTGCTCACGCTCGAAGAACAGGGCGGCGATACCTTCTTCGGCGAACCCATGCTCGATATTGACGACCTGATGCAAACCGGGGTTGGGGAAATGAGCGGCGCAGGAGTCATCAATATCCTTGCCGCCGACAAGCTAATGAACTCGCCGCGCCTGTATGCCTGCTTCCTGCTCTGGCTATTGGCCGAACTCTTTGAGCGGCTGCCTGAAGCCGGCGATCTGCCCAAACCCAAGCTGGTGTTTTTCTTCGACGAAGCGCATCTGCTGTTCAACGAAGCGCCGCCCGCATTGCTGGAAAAAGTGGAGCAGGTTGTCCGCCTGATCCGCTCCAAAGGCGTCGGCGTTTTTTTTGTCACGCAGAACCCACTCGACATTCCCGACACCGTGCTCGGTCAGCTAGGCAATCGGGTGCAACATGCACTGCGTGCTTTCACTCCGCGCGATCAGAAAGCGGTCAAGGCCGCCGCCGAGACGCTGCGCGCCAATCCGAAGTTCAATGCCGAAACGGCAATTACCGAACTGGCCGTTGGCGAAGCGCTGGTTTCGTTTCTCGATGAACAGGGCCGGCCGACCATTGTCGAGCGCGGCATGGTGATGCCGCCATCCTCGCGTATCGGTCCGCTGACGGCGGATGAGCGCAGCCTTGCAATCGCCGCATCGCCGATCGCCGGTCACTACGAGAAAACAATGGACCGCGCATCCGCCTTCGAAACACTGCGTGGCACAAAATCAACGCCAGACCAAAAAGTCGGCGCTGGCGACACGGCAAAGGAAGTCCCCTTAAGAGACACAAAGAGAGACACAAAGGTAGACACAGAGGACACGGCGCCCGC
>CAZAGR010000242.1:0-4555 GCA_964484585.1 uncultured Propionivibrio sp.
GTAGTCGTCGATGACCGCGGTCGAGGCTGAAGCGCCCCCCACAATCTTGATGTCTATGACGGCTTGATGGCGACTTGAGTCACTGATCATCCAGAATTCGTCGCCGGAAACCAGACGCTCAATTTGCCAAGTACCAGCGAAAGCCATTCAAATCGAATAGTCATCTCGACCGGCGGGTAATGGCCGAAAGGGTGAGTAGGTCTTCGAGCCAGTAAGCCGCCGCTCGACCAACTTCAGGTTTTCGCCAACGACGGATATGTGACGCAGCCCGCTATGAGTGCAGACGGCCACTATGCCGACGATGCAGCCTGTAAATTGAACCTCTTTGAACGTCGGCTTCACACTGTATTCCGGCCATACGGCCTCGGATTGCGCACGGTGGATCCCTGACTGATCATCAGTCCATAAGCGGAAATCATGAAGCCGTCTTGTGCCAAAAGCAAACCACAGACAGGAAAATGACTGCGATGAAAGATTTTGAGCAATTTATTCGAAGAAGCGCGCGTTGATGCCAGCTCACTCGTCCATTCACCTACGTTGGTTTGCGTACAGACTTGCCGGAAGCGCTGCCGCACACTGTGCCACTGATGTTCGCGGCACGAATAAGTGTTCGCCGCGCTAATCGGTAGTCCGACTAATCCCGTTCCAATTTTGAAAGGTATACAGAATGTCCAATGCTCATACAACATCAAGCACCGCGCACAAAGAGGCTGCCAAGGATCACACGGCATGTGCGGATCATCACTTGAAAGCCGCTGAATGTCATGATCAGCAGAAAGATGGCGATGCAAAAGAAAGCTCAAAGCATGCGATGTCATGCTGCGACACCGCAAGCAAGAAATCAGCAACTGCATGTGCAGGATCTGCAGCGTAATTTGCCTTTGAATTGCAAGTTCGCTTGCACGTGTAGCGAGTCGGTTTGCTTACGCGCCGACTCGTCCGTGATCGTTTGGAACGTGTTGGGCGTTCCATTGAAGATCTGAATCGTGGCCAAACGAAAAACGAATGAAAGGAGACGACCATGATGCATGGTAATTGGCCTGGAAGCTGGGGAACCGGTTACATGGGCGGAGTTGGTGGCGTATGGATGCTACTGGCGTTGATATTGATCATTGGCGTAGTTCTCGTGGTCAGTCGGAAGAAATGATGTTTGCGTTCTCAAACCCAAAAGGAAAGATCCCAATGAAAATCTCTGTGCAAATTACAGTTGTTGCTGCTTGCCTCCTGTCGGTGCCTGTCGTGTCGGGTGCCGAACTCAAGGTCAAAACCTTGTCCCCGGCGGCAGACAGCGCGACGACAACCGTGTTGATCGGCCGCAACAGTGCTGACAACATGATCGTCACCCTGGAGTTCGAAGCCCCGGAAAGCATGTGGATGCAGGCAGGCAATCCGCCCAAGTGGACCGAGCACCGGCCGGGCAAGGGGGAGCTTTTCCATGTCGAAGTCAAACCCGTCGATCCCGGTTCCAAGACACGCATCCCCTATGCCGAGGTCAAGTTCAGTGCGGTGAACCGCGACAACAACAAAACCGTGTCAGGCAACTTGCATCCTAGTTGGGGCGGCAGTGGTTTGCACTATGCGTATAACAGTTCGCTTGCCGGCGACGGTAGCTACGAAGCAACTGTCACGGTGGGTGTACCAACATTTGGACGCACGGATGAATCCAAGGACTTATGGAAAAAGTCGGTTGTCACTAAATTTCACTTCAAGCTCGCTGATGGAAAACTCACGGAAGTAACGGAACCCGCGCCTGAGCCCAAGTAATCTTGTCAGCAGAGGCAGCTTGTGTACGGATTCACCACTGAGCTAAATCGGCATGGCTAGATTGATCGCCCCGGAGAGGACCAAAGCGCTTCGAGCAGCTTCGCGGCTCATGCAAATCCTGCGTGTGATCACCCGGCACAAGTTTCTGGGAGCATTGTTCGGCAGGGGGCACTGGCCATCGCCGAAGGAGGTGCGGGAAACCTTTGAGGAGCTTGGAGTAGTCTTTCTCAAACTCGGACAAGTCCTTGCGTTGCGGCGCGACCTGTTGCCGGCTGCCTATATTGATGAGTTGCTACTTCTGCATGACCAATTGCCGGCGATGCGCATTGACACCGTGCGGGCGACGGTCGAAACCGAGTTGGGTGCACCGCTAGACAAGTTGTTCTCAACGTTCAATGAGACGCCGCTGGCCGCCGCCACGATCGCTCAGGTACACGAGGCGACACTGCAGGACGGGCGTCATGTGGCGGTGAAGGTACAGCGGCCCCACCTGAAAGCAATCATCACCACGGATATCGCGGCATTGACTTACTTGGTAGCGCTGGGCGAAGGCATTTTTCCGCGGCTGCGTGCCCTTGATCTTCCTGTGGTGGTCCGTGAATTGGCCAACAGCCTTAATCGGGAAATTGATTTTGGTCGCGAAGCGCGTTCCATCGTGCTCATTCGCGCGGCACTGGCTGATGTCCCTGACCTCTGGATCCCGGAGGTTGTTGCGGTGTGCTCGGGAGAAACCGTGCTCACGATGGACTACTCGGCTGGTGAAAGGGTCGATCTGTATGCCAAGCGCCACCCGGAAGCGATGCCCGGGGTAATCAACACCCTGGTAAAGCTGATGCTGCATTCGATCTTCGAAGAGGGGCTGTTTCATGCCGACCCGCATCCCGGCAATGTCTTCGTTCTGCCAGATGGACGGCTCTCCCTTCTGGATTTCGGGAATACAGGAGATATTGACGAGCCGATGCGCGCATCGCTAACACTCCTGCTCGAAGCGGTGGTAAAAGGTGATGCGCGGGCCGCGACCGAGGCATATCTCGAAATGGCACCGGCAAACGAAAAGGTCAATCGAGTAGCGCTGTTGATAGACATTAAGGCAGTCCTCTATGAAATTCGTAGGAGCAATTTGGCAGATGTTTCGATTGGGAATGCGTTCGAGTCGCTGTTAAGTGCCGGGAGCCGGAATGGGGTCCACAATCCCGGTGAGTTTGTCCTGTTGACTCGTGCTTTCGTCATCTTGGAATCGATGATAGGCCAGCTCGCCCCGGGCTATAACCACATGAAATCCTTTCGCGAAGAGATTTCACGGCTTACCCAGCAGCACTTTTCACCGGAGCGAATCGAGGGAACGACCATAAAACTTGCGCGTGAACTGGAGCGCTTGGTAAATGACGCACCTGGCGACGCGCGACGTATCCTCCGCCGTATAGCAGAAGGCGATTTGGGCCGACTTCCGAGTTTGGAAGCCCTTGGACGTCGCTTCAGTCGCAATCTTGAGCGGCTAACGGGCGCCATAGCTTTCGCAGCGCTCGTCATAGGCGGCTCGATGTTGCTGATGACGCCGATGGGTGACTGGCATGACATGCTCGGCAACATGATGGTCATCAGCGGATTTCTCGGCACAGTGACTATCTATATTCGTGCACTGCGTCGCGACCCGGACGTGCATTAATGCCCATCGCCAGCGAGCGCCTTGCCTTCAGTAGCCGGTGAGTTTTGCCAATATGGCCGCCTCTATTCTCTAATGCGCGCCTCTCCAAGTAGCATCAACACCCGTGTGTAAAACAATTGCAAGGATCTGCGGCTATTCCAGGTCTGGCGACGCCGCCACCACTTTAGTGGTCACAAGCTCCGACACTCGCACAGTGCTTAGAAAATTGTCGGATGACTTCCTAAAATTGGACGACCATCGACTTTCAATCGACGGAGCCGGCGCGACCATTAGCGACAGAGAGAGTATTTCTACGCCATAGCCTGAGGCTTTCAGGATATCGTGGGCGATCGCGTCGGCTCCCAACGTCTGGACATCCACCTTGCTTCCTGAAGCCAAACTTTGGGCGCCGGAAGAAATTGCTTTCTTCAGCAAACCGCTTCCTGTGAGCAGAATGTTCATGATGATTGACGTCATGACGCGCGCGGCCATTTTGCGTGCCGCAGACGCGAGTCATCCCATGACACGCGCTTTAGTGTCATTTGTCCTTGCAGCAAACCATCTTTACCAATCGATGCGCTGGTCGAAGTTGATTGACGGATCGAGCGAAAACGATATCGGCAAATCAGCGTGGGCGGGGTTGGTTTGCCCAGCATCACCGAACATTTTCGCCGCTCGCTCCGCAGCGCTTGCCGCTTCCCGCAGTGGCGGTCCTCCTCTGGTGAATCTGCATGACCGGTTTGGAGCGAGCAGTTTACAAAATGCTACTTCGGCTATCAGTCTAAAGCACTCTTTCGATTTTCTCGAAAGCCGACGCTCAGATTGAATGTCCTCGCCGGAGCAAGTTCCAATTCGGCTTTGCCGCGCAAGCTGTCGGCCACGAACGGCAGGTAACCGGCAGTCCAGCGAGTCGCCGTCGGCACCTATTTAATCTCGTCGATCTCGGCCTCGAGCACCCGCTCCGACGCTGTGACCGGGGGATTCTCGGCCAGCAGCGCCGTATCCAGCTTCAGCTTGATCAGGCCGTTCGCATCCGACGCCAGGGTTTGGACTCCTGCCTTGGTGGCGATCTTCAAGGTTTGCTGGCCCGGCTTGGCAAAACGCAGCAGCACGCCGTTGAGCTTGGGCATGAACAGGCTAAGTACC
>CAZAGR010000243.1:0-4552 GCA_964484585.1 uncultured Propionivibrio sp.
GCGCGCGTGCAATGTCGGGGTGGAGATTCCGTCGCCGTGCTGGGAGGGCTGTCCGGCCTTTTGCTGGGGGGCCTGTGCCTGCGTCGCGGGGGGCAAGTTGCGCTTGAAAAGCAAGGAGTGGTACCCATGTTGTCAATTCAGCCATCGGGTCAGGTGACCTGTAATTTCATGGAGTCAAAATGAGAAAGCCAATGCACTATTTTTTCGTCTACATTTTTGCCATTCTGTTGAGTGCCACTGCCTATGCTCAGGGGCGGGAGCTTCCTGATTTTGCCGATCTTGCGGAAAAGCAGGGCCCGGCCGTGGTCAATATCAGTACCACTCAGGTCATCAAGAATAGCCGTTCAATGCAACAGTTTGGGCAACAGTTTCCGTTTGACGAGAACGACCCTGCGTTTGAGTTTTTCAAGCGCTTCATGCCGCCCGGTCAGATGCCCGGGCCGAATCCCGGGCAGCCGCGCGAATACAAGCACAATTCGCTTGGCTCGGGTTTCATCATCAGTGCCGATGGGTACATATTGACGAACGCCCATGTTGTGGATGATGCGGACGAAGTGGTGGTCAAGCTGACTGACAAGCGCGAGTTCAAAGCCAAGGTCATCGGCTCGGACAAGCGAACCGATGTCGCCTTGATTAAGGTCGAGGCGGGGAATCTTCCCGTAGTGCGTCTCGGCGACCCGGCCAAGCTTAGAGTGGGTGAGTGGGTGGTAGCGATTGGCTCGCCCTTTGGTTTTGAGAATACCGTGACAGCCGGAATCGTAAGTGCAAAAGGCCGTTCGCTGGCCCAAGAGAATTTTGTGCCGTTCATACAGACTGATGTGGCGATCAACCCGGGAAATTCCGGCGGCCCTTTGTTCAATTTGAAGGGTGAGGTCGTCGGAATCAATTCGCAGATTTACTCCCGCAGCGGAGGCTTCATGGGTTTGTCGTTCGCAATTCCGATCGATCTGGCGCTTGAAATACAAGGTCAGTTGAAGGCTAACGGCAAGATAAGTCGTGGTCGACTCGGTGTTGTGATTCAGGAGGTCAGCAAGGATTTGGCCGAGTCGTTTGGTCTGGGTAAACCGCAGGGGGCACTGGTCGCTTCCGTGGAGAAGGGGGCGGCGGCCGATAAGGCAGGCATCGGCGCGGGTGACATCATTCTCAAATTTGATGGAAAAGCGGTGGCTCAATCGAGTGACTTGCCGCGTATCGTCGGGGCGACCAAGCCAGGTAGCAAGGTTGTGGTGCAGCTTTGGAAGGGTGGTGCAACGCGCGAGGTCACGGCGACCGTTGGCGAAATGCCTGACGACGATTCGAATGCAAACCGGCCTGGACGGAAAGGCGGCAAACAGGCCGACCCCGCGAGTGCCAATCGGCTTGGTCTGATTCTGTCAGTCCCCAGTGCGGAGCAAAGTCGCGCGCTGGGCATTCAGCATGGGCTGATCGTTGACGATGTTCGCAACGGTGGTACGCGTACCGATCTTCGCCCCGGCGACGTCATTCTCTCTTTGGTCAGCAAAACCGGGAACGTCGAGTTGAAGTCCGTGGCGCAGTTCAATGAATTGCTGGCGCGGATTGACAAGACAGCAACGATCACGCTTCTCGTGCGTCGTGGCGAGACTCAGACATTTATCACGATCAAGGGTATCAGTGACAAGGCTGATAAATAAGGCGGAGTAAGCGAAAGGTCGCGGGAAATTTATGGAAAATTTGCCGCGACTGATGCTTTATAGCCGGAACTATTGTCACCTATGCGATGACATGCTCGGAGCGCTGGAGTCACTGCGTAGTGAGTTCACGTTTTCGGTCGCTGTGCTTGACGTTGATGCGGACGCGGCCCTGGAGCAGAAATACGACGAGCTTGTGCCTGTACTGGTCACTTCAGACGGGCACGAGCTTTGTCATTACCATCTTGACCAGACCAAGGTTCGCGAGTACCTGCAGAAATTCTGAACGGCAGTCGCTAGGGATTTGGGCTAAAATTCTGCCCCTTATACCGTATCGCCGGACTGTTCTTTCAAGGTGCTGATCCAGCACCTTTTTTGTTGCTGTTTAGCCATAAAAATCAATGAATCATATCCGTAACTTTTCGATCATTGCCCATATCGACCATGGGAAATCAACGTTGGCCGATCGTATTATCCAGCGTTGTGGCGGTTTGTCCGACCGCGAGATGGAAGCGCAGGTCCTTGATTCCATGGATATTGAAAAGGAACGTGGGATCACGATCAAGGCCCAGACCGCGGCACTTAGCTATCAGGCGAGAGATGGAAAGATCTACAACCTCAACCTGATCGATACTCCAGGGCATGTTGATTTCTCGTACGAAGTAAGCCGTTCGCTCTCGGCCTGTGAAGGCGCGCTGCTCGTGGTGGATGCATCGCAGGGCGTCGAGGCCCAGACCGTTGCCAACTGTTATACAGCGCTGGAGCTTGGGGTTGACGTCGTTCCGGTGTTGAACAAAATGGATCTGCCGCAAGCCGATCCCGACAATGCGAAGCAAGAGATCGAGGACGTCATCGGCATTGATGCGTCCGAGGCGATTCCCTGTTCAGCCAAGACCGGGATGGGAATCGACGACATTCTTGAAGCGGTCATTGCCCGTATCCCGGCGCCTAAGGGCAAGCTGGATGCGCCATTGAAGGCGTTGATCATTGACTCGTGGTTTGATAACTACGTGGGCGTCGTAATGCTGGTGCGCGTCGTCGACGGCGAACTTCGGGCCAAGGAAAAACTTCTGTTGATGGCCACTGGAAGTGTTCATCTGTGTGAGGAGGTGGGTGTGTTTACGCCCAAAGCCTTGGCGCGCGATGCGCTACGAGCGGGTGAGGTTGGGTTCATCATTTCTGGCATCAAGGAATTGAAGGCAGCAAAAGTCGGCGATACCGTGACGGCGTTAGATCGTCGCGCGACCGAGGCGCTGCCCGGCTTCAAGGAAATCAAGCCGCAGGTGTTTGCGGGGTTGTATCCGGTCGAGTCGAATCAGTACGATACTTTGCGCGATGCGCTTGAAAAGCTGCATCTGAATGACGCGTCATTGCAGTATGAGCCGGAGGTTTCTCAGGCGCTGGGTTTTGGATTCCGTTGTGGTTTTCTTGGTCTCTTGCACATGGAGATTGTGCAGGAACGCCTTGAACGCGAGTTTGATCAGAATCTGATTACGACCGCGCCGACGGTGGTGTATCAGGTGCGCATGCGTGACGGCACCGAGGTGTTGATCGAGAACCCCTCCAAGCTGCCGGAAATCCAGAAGACGGAGGAGATTCGCGAACCGATCATCACTACGGTGATTTTCGTGCCGCAGGATTATCTGGGCGCAGTCATCACCTTGTGCGAGCAGAAGCGCGGTAGTCAGGTCAATCTGGCCTATCACGGTCGACAAGTTCAAGTGACTTATGAAATGCCGATGGCCGAAGTGGTCATGGATTTCTTCGATAAGCTCAAGTCGGTTTCGCGCGGCTACGCCTCGCTGGATTATGACTTCAAGGAGTATCGTGCGGCCGATGTGGTCAAACTCGATATTCTGATCAATGGAGAAAAGGTTGATGCGCTTTCGCTAATCGTCCATCGTGCCAATGCGCCTTATCGCGGCCGCGAACTGGCTGCCAAGATGCGCGAGTTGATTCCTCGTCAGATGTACGATGTGGCCATTCAGGCCGCGATCGGTTCCACGATTGTTTCCCGCGAAAACGTCAAGGCTATGCGCAAGGACGTGCTGGCGAAATGTTACGGTGGTGATATTTCGCGAAAGAAGAAACTTCTTGAGAAACAGAAAGCCGGCAAGAAGCGCATGAAGCAGGTTGGGCGCATCGAAATTCCTCAGGAAGCGTTTCTCGCCGTGCTGCGCGTCGGCAAATAGAAATTAATAGGGAACATTAATGAATTTTGCGTTAATACTCTTCTCATTGACTATTTTTACCGGCATCATTTGGTCAATAGACCATTTCTGGGCGCGCAAGCGTCGGCCCGCGGGCGCTTCGGATCCATGGTGGGTGGAGTACGGCGGAAGTTTCTTTCCTGTCATTCTGGCGGTTTTTTTCCTGCGCTCCTTCTTGGTTGAACCGTTCAAGATTCCCTCTGGATCCATGATCCCGACTCTGCTGATCGGCGACTTTATTCTGGTGAATAAGTTCACCTATGGAGTGCGTTTGCCCGTTATCAACAAGAAGATCGTTGGCCTCGGCTCACCGCAACGAGGCGATGTGATGGTGTTTCGTTATCCGCCGGATCCGTCGCTTGACTACATCAAGCGGGTCGTCGGATTGCCCGGCGACAAACTGACCTATCGCGACAAGCGACTGACGATCAATGGTCAGGCAGTCGTTCAGACACAGATCGAGGATTATCTCGACCCGGATCGTATGTATTACACCCCGCGATTTAGTGAGAAATTAGGTGCTACCGATCACGCTATCTTGGTAGAGACGGATGCTCCTGCCTTTGTTCGACAGATCGGGAACTTTCCTTACCGTGAAAATTGCACCTACAATGTGCAGGGAGTGGAGTGTGTGGTACCCGCGGGGCATTACTTCATGATGGGAGACAACCGGGATAATTCTCGAGACAGTCG
>CAZAGR010000244.1:0-4528 GCA_964484585.1 uncultured Propionivibrio sp.
CCGCATTCACTGCGCCGAGGGTCTTGTTTTTTGGTCACCGCCAAGTCAAATCGTTACTTATAGTGGTCACATTTTTAAGACAGGCCATGCCCGCCGTGGTGAAGGCTTTTCCGGCTCGCCCAATTTTTAGGTGTGTTCAGGAACCGGCGCTTGCCCGAGCCATCCGCCGACAACGCTTTCGACTTCGTCCATGCCGGTCTTCTTCAGGCTGGAAAAAAGTTGCACGGTAACCCGGTCGCCATACTCTTTCAACGCCTGCCGCGTGTCACGCAATACCTTGGTTTGTTCCTGACGGTTAAGTTTGTCCGATTTGGTCAGCAAGCAGTGGATGGGGCGGCCGGTGGAGCCGAACCAGCCGATCATTTTCCAGTCGAGTTCTAGCAGCGGCCGACGCGAGTCCATGATCAGCACCAGTCCGACTAAGTTGCTGCGCTGCGTCAGATAGTGCTCGAGCAGCCCTTGCCATTGACGCCTCACGGCCATCGGCACCTGGGCGAAGCCATAACCTGGCAGATCGACCATTGCCGCGCCGCCTTTGAGTCGGAATAGATTAATCAGTTGGGTGCGACCGGGCGTTTTGGATACATAAGCGAGACGGGTATGCACGGCAAGGGTGTTGATCGCACTTGATTTGCCTGAATTGGAGCGACCGGCGAATGCAATTTCCTCGCCTAGCGGCGGCGGCAGCCCATCTGGTTCGGCGACTGAAATTTCAAAGACGGCGTGGCGGAACAACGACATGAGATTCAGGCCGCTTTCGCAGTGTCGAGACGAAACTTGACGAATGAGCCGGGGGCATCTTCGAGCACTTTGAGTTTTCCCTTGCTTGGGTCGCGTGCCGCAACCTTTGCACTGTCGAGGCCGGTGATCCAGGCCTGCCAGTCGGTCCACCACGATCCCTCATGCTGGGTCGTTCCAGCAAACCATTCGTCAGGAGACTCGGGATTTTGCTTTACTTCGTTGGTCCAAAAACAGTATTTGTTGGCGGACGGCGGATTGACGATGCCGGCGATATGGCCGGAACCCCCCAGCACAAACCGCACCGGTCCGCCCAGAGCGCCGGCGCCCAGATAGGTGCCTTTCCATGGCGCGATGTGGTCTTCTGCACTGGAAATGAAGTAGCTTGGCGTCTTCACTTTCGATAGGTCAATGGGGGTATCCAGTAAAGTGATGCCGCCGGGCACGCGCAGCAAGTTCTTCAGGTACATGTTGCGCAGATAGAAACTGTGCATCTTGAAAGGCATGCGCGTGGAGTCGGAGTTCCAGTAGAGTAGATCGAACGGGAAGGGATCTTTGCCCATCAGATAGTTGTTGACCACAAAGGTCCAGATCAAATCGTTCGAGCGCAACATGTTGAACGTTGTACCCATCTCGGAGCCTTCAAGGTAGCCGCGGCGCTCCATTTGCTTTTCCAGATGGGTGACTTGCGCTTCGTCAATGAACACGCCCAACTCGCCGGGGATCGAGAAGTCGAGCAAGGCAACGAAAAAGGTCGCCGAGGCAACGCGCTTGTCCTTTTTCGCGGCCATGTACGCCAGAGTGCTGCCCAGCAAGGTGCCGCCCAGACAGTAACCAATCACATTCAGTTCTTTCTCCCCGGTTTGCGCGCATACGGCGTCGATCGCCGCCAGTGCGCCTTCTTCCATGTAGGCGTCAAATCCCTTATGGGCCAGCTTGGCATCCGGGTTGACCCAGGAAACGCAAAATACAGTGTGGCCCTGGTCGGTCGCGTATTTGATGAAGGAATTGCTCTGTCGCAAATCGAGGATGTAGTATTTGTTGATCCACGGTGGAATGATCAATAGTGGTTTCTTGAACTGCTGAGCCGTGGTCGGGTTGAACTGCAGCAATTGGATGAGGTCATTTTGAAATACGACTTTCCCTGGCGTAATTCCGACGTTTTTGCCGAGTTGAAACGCCTTCGGATCGGTCATTTTGACGCGCAACTGGCCGTCGCCCTCCTCAATGTCACGCAGCAGGTTGTTGAAACCCTTGAGCAGGTTCTGCCCTTGCGTGCGCACGGTTTCGCGCAGCACCTCGGGGTTGGTCATCGCAAAGTTCGACGGCGAGAGAGCGTCAATAAACTGCCGGGTAAAGAAGTTCACCTTTTTTTGCGAAATTTCGTCAAGACCATCAACGTGCCCGACCACGTCATGAACATGACGCGCCGTGATCAGGTAGCTTTGCTTTACGAAGTCGAACAGAAAATGGTTCTCCCATTCGGAATCCTTGAAGCGGTTGTCGCCTTTACGCGGAATCGCAACGGGCGCCGCCGGCATGCCCATGGCACGTAGTGTTGTGTGTTGCCACAGGGCCGTGTAGTCGCGGAAGAGGTCCATTTGTGCCTGTGCCAGCTGCAGCGGGCTGGCCATGATCTTGGCGGTCATTTCCATAAAGGCTTGGGCGATGCCGAGATCATCCGACGGCATCGACAGCCCTTTCTTTGCCTGGCGCGCCATATGGTCGGCGATCAACTTGGCCGAGCGCTGTGAAACCTCGGCAAAAATCCCGGCAATCTGAGCTGGATCGATTTTTTGGGTGGTTGTTTCTGCGTCCATAGGGTTCCCCTGTCAGTTCGTTACAAAGTGGATCAGGCCGTCGTTTTCAGTGCGAGCCAGACGCCCGGCGTGGTGCATATGATTCAGATGAGCAATTGCCTCGCCCATGGCAAACATGACCTGATGCGGGTCGGCAATGTCGCGGTCGAACAGCACCGGGATGAGTTCGGCGGCATGCTTTGACTCACGGCAGGCATCGATCAGCAAGGCGCAACGTTCCGCATGATGGGCATGCAGTTGATCGACGCGCGTGTGCAAACCACGAAACGGGCGTCCGTGCGACGGCAGCACGAGGGTGTCTCCAGGCAGGGCACGAAACGCATCGGTCGCCTCAAGAAATAGCCGTAGCGGATCGTCGTCGGGATTCACCGCGTGCACCGCAACATTGGTCGAAATACGCGGCAGCAACATATCTCCGGCGATCAGCACCCCAAGCTCGGCGCAATACAGACTGGCATGTTCGGCTGTATGGCCATAGCCGACGATCACGCGCCATTGATGGGCGCCGATCGCGACCCTTTGCCCGTCGAGCAGGCGACGGTAGGTCAGGGGAATGGAGGGAACTCCACGCTTGAAGGCATTGCCACGCTGTTTCAAGGCGTCGAGACGAATGTCATCGAGCCCGTGGCGCCGGAAGAAATCAACCATTGCCGGCAGTCCGTAGCTGCCAATCTGGGCCACAATCAGATTGGCGATAGTAAAGTCACCCTGGGTCATCCACAGCGGCGCTTTGAATTCTGCTTCCAGCCATGCGGCCAGTCCGAGATGATCGGGGTGGCCGTGGGTCGCAATGCTGCGCCTGAGCCGCCGTCCCGCCAGCGCCGACTTCCAGCAGGCCCGCGTTTCGTCGGAGGCAAAGCCGGTATCGACGGCGGTGAGTGCGGCACCCGCGTCGTCGACGTCGTCCAGCAACCAGAGATTGATGTGATCCAATGCAAAGGGCAGCGGCATCCGCAACCAACCGACTCCATCCGCCACGGCAGCGACCTCGCCGGGTTTCGGTAATTCAGCGAACGGATAGTCAATTGGTATCGTCACAGTCGTCGGGCAGCTGTTGGCCCTGTCGAAAAGGGATCAGGTAAATCCCGCGGTGGAAGAAAATCTGCTTAAACTCGATGCTTTGGAGCGTTCGTACGCGTTTGGTACTGCATCACAACATCAGGCCATTCTATAGTCACTTTGATCGTTTTGGTTGCAGTGCACCAAATTGTTATCATGGTTCAGGAATTGGCTGTTCCGAATGGGAGCGGCCGCACCGCTTGACCGCGTCAGCAGACAGAAAGGATGGAGAATTCATGATAGGTCTCAATTTCGATCTCGGTGAAGATATTGACTTGCTGCGTGACAGCGTGCAGCAGTTCGCGCAAAAGGAAATCGCACCGCGCGCGGCGCAAATCGACCGCGATAATGAGTTTCCCGCCGATTTGTGGCCAAAGTTGGGTGCCATGGGTTTGCTGGGGATGACCGCAGATGAGCACTATGGCGGCAACAAGCTCGGTTATCTGGCGCACATCGTGGCAATGGAGGAAGTCTCCCGCGCGTCGGCCTCGGTGGGCTTGTCCTATGGCGCGCATTCAAACTTATGTGTCAATCAGATCACCCGTAACGGCAGCCCTGCCCAGCGGCAGAAATATCTGCCCAAGCTGATCTCCGGCGAACATGTCGGCGCCTTGGCGATGTCCGAGCCCAATGCCGGGTCGGACGTGGTGTCGATGAAGCTGCGCGCTGATTTACGCGGCGATCACTACGTTCTCAATGGATCGAAGATGTGGATTACCAACGGCGGCGATGCCGACACCCTGGTGGTCTACGCCAAGACGGACGGTAACGCCGGTTCGCGCGGCATGACAGCCTTCATTATTGAAAAAGGCTTCAAAGGCTTCAGCAATGGCAAACATCTCGACAAATTGGGCATGCGCGGTTCGAACACCTACCCCTTGTTTTTCGATGATTGTGAGGTACCCGCGGAA
>CAZAGR010000245.1:0-4517 GCA_964484585.1 uncultured Propionivibrio sp.
CGCGAAGACGATGGCCACGGGCCGATTCAGGACTTTCTGGCGACGATGGCTCAACGCCATCGCGTCTGGTTGGTCGCCGGATCGCTTCCCTTGGTTGCGAGCAACCCTGACAAACTGCGCAATAGTTGCCTGATCCTCAACCCGCTCGGGCAACGAATAGCCCGCTATGACAAGATTCACCTGTTCGGCTTCAACAAGGGCGAAGAATCCTACGAAGAAGCCAAAACCATTGAACCCGGCAAGGAAATCGTCTGTTTCGAGCTTAGTCAAGGCCTTTCACAGACTGAAACATCCTGGCGTGTGGGCATCGGCATCTGTTACGACTTGCGCTTTCCCGAGCTTTTCCGCGCCATGGGCGCAATCGACTTGCTGGTGCTGCCGGCGGCATTCACCGAAACCACCGGACAGGCGCATTGGGAATTGCTACTTCGCGCTCGCGCCGTAGAAAATCAGTGCTATGTTCTAGCCTCGGCTCAAGGCGGACGTCACCCGAACGGGCGGATGACGCACGGCAACAGCATGCTGATCGACCCCTGGGGTGAGATAATTTCCCGCATGGACAAAGGCGAGGGCATCATTGCAGGTGAACTGAGGCGCGAACGGCTGGCCGAGATAAGAACAAGCCTGCCCGCACTGCAGCACCGTACGTTGTAGATTGAAAGGTAAAACCATGAGTTCACACTTGCAAACCGCTGAACAAACCCTGCTAACCCCTCACGGTCTGGCCTTCCGCCAGCTCGACGGAGTTTTCGGCCAACTCTTCGGTCACCATATTGACTACGCTGATCTGTATTTTCAATACGCCCGCTCGGAAGCCTGGAGTCTGGAAGAGGGCATCGTCAAGTCCGGCAGCTTCAACATCGAGCAAGGCGTCGGTGTGCGGGCAATTTCCGGTGAAAAGACTGCCTTTGCCTACTCAGACGATATCAGCCTCTCGGCCCTGAAGGCTGCAGCGGCAACAACCCGTGCAATTGCAGCCGCCGGCGCGCCGCGTTTGGTGCCGTTGTTGAGAAAAGCGGTCGGCCCGCAGTCGCTTTATGTGGGCACGGATCCCATTGCGTCGCTCGATGCCACGCAAAAGGTGAAGTTGCTGGAACGATTGGAGACCTTGGCTCGCGCCGAGGATCCGCGCGTCAAGGAAGTCATGGCTCACGTCGCCGGCACCTGGGAAGTCATACTGGTGGCACGCTCGGACGGTCATCTGGCGGCCGACGTACGACCACTGGTACGTGTTTCCATTACCGTCATCATGGAGGAGAACGGGCAGCGCGAACAAGGCTCATCCGGCGGCGGCGGCCGTTTCGATTACAGTTATTTCAGCGACGCCGTATTGAAGGACTATGCACAAAAAGCGGTACATCAGGCCAGCGTCAATCTCGCAGCCAAGCCGGCGCCGGCCGGCGAAATGACGGTCGTGCTCGGCCCCGGTTGGCCGGGCATCCTGCTGCATGAGGCGGTCGGCCATGGCCTTGAGGGCGATTTCAACCGCAAAGGCAGTTCCACATTCTCAGGGCGTATCGGCCAACGCGTGGCGGCCAAGGGCGTCACGGTGGTCGATGACGGCACCATCGCCGATCGGCGCGGCTCACTCACCATCGACGATGAGGGCACGCCAACGCAACGCACCGTACTGATCGAAGACGGAATCCTCAAGGGCTATTTACAGGACACGCTCAATGCGCGTCTGATGAAAGTTGCGCCCACCGGCAACGGGCGCCGTGAATCTTTCGCCCATCTGCCATTGCCGCGCATGACGAATACCACCATGCTCTCAGGTAGTCACGATCCGGAAGAAATCATCCGCTCCGTGAAAAAGGGCATTTACGCGGCTAATTTCGGGGGCGGCCAAGTCGATATTACAAGTGGAAAATTCGTGTTTTCGACCGCAGAGGCCTATCTGATCGAAGACGGCAAAATCACTACGCCGGTCAAGGGTGCAACACTGATTGGCAACGGCCCCGAAGCGATGACCCGCGTGTCGATGGTTGGTAACAACATGGCGCTCGATCCCGGCGTCGGCACCTGCGGAAAAGAGGGCCAGAGCGTGCCCGTCGGCGTCGGTCAGCCGACATTGCGAATCGATGGTCTGACGGTGGGTGGAACCGGCTGACCACCCGCGTATTTGCCGGATGGCTGGCGGGGCAAAAATAATCCTGTCACTCCAGCGTCGCCAATTCGATACAATTTTGGCCCTTGTCGTTGGCGCGCTGCAGCGCCATTTCGGCGCGACGCTCCAGATCATGAAATGATTCGCCGCGGGCTTGGGCCGCCATGCCGCAGCTGACGGTAATTTTCTGTGGGCCATCCGCGGTAGCCAGGCTGCCATCGGCGACCAGCTGCTGCAAGCGCGCGGCAATCATAAGTCCTTCACTGACCTCAGTCCGCGGCAACAGCAACATGAACTTTTCCGCACTGCTACGGGCAATCAGATCCTGTGTGCGCAAAGCTTCGGCAAGACGAGCGGCGACAAAACGCAGTGCATGATCTCCCAACAAATGACCAAAGCGGTCATTGAGGCTGGACAAGGAGTCGATATCAAACAGCAGCAAACACGCCGGCATGTCATCACGCTGACAACGCTCAAGCAGGCGAGGAAAGGCAGTAGACACCCATTGCCGGTTATGTAGCCCGGTCAGGGCGTCAACACTGGCCGCCTGCTCAAACGCCAGACTCGGGCCTTGGGCCGAGACCAGCGTCAAATTGTTGCTCCTGACCCGGCCGGATAAAATTGCCAACAAGTTACGTGCAACCCCGTGAGAAGCCTCAACCAGTTCCCAAATCTGATCATGGCCAATGCCCCAAACCCTCGTATGGCGAGCAGCGAGGACCAGCGCCGAAGCACCCTGCCCGTCGATCAACGACAATTCACCCACGCATTCGCCCGGCCCCAATACCGCGTGTGCTGGTGCTTCGCTACCCGAGAGATAGACGCGCACTTCGCCCTCAAGCACGATGTAAAGCATGTGGTGCTGCACCTCAGGTTCGAACAATGTGGCGCCTGCCTCAAGGATCCGGACAGACGCACCGCCAAAGAATTGTTTCAACGGCTCCAGATTGATCTGACGAAACAGCGCACTGCCTTCGAGGCACTGGCGATCGGCGGCGGCAAGAATGGTCATAAGTGACTCAAATCGATCTGTCAAAACAAGGAAAGCTGGGATGATACTTTGTCTTTGGGCGCAATCACTGGCGCGACAAAACGCGTGCAATCCAATGACAAGGTGGCTTTGTCCAAGCCCAGACGACGGCTGGCACTCCGGAAGCGCTGGGCAATGATGTCGGCGAGCGGACCGCTGCCGCTTTGGCGCTGACCGAAACGGCTGTCGTACTCCTTGCCGCCGTGCATTTGACGCAACAAGCTATAAACGTGTTCCGCGCGGCCGGGATGATTGCGGTCCAGCCACTCACGAAACAAGGGCTTCACCTCGTGTGGCAGGCGCAGCATGATATAGCCCGCCGAGTTCGCGCCAGCATCCGCTGCTGCTTCCATGATGTTTTCCAGTTCATGATCCGTAAGCGCCGGGATCAACGGCGCGACCAGCACCGTCACCGGGATTCCCGCTTTTGCCAGTTCGCGCACTACGGAAAGTCGGCGCTGGCAGGACGCCGCTCGCGGCTCCATGGTTCGCGACAGTTCTGGGTCGAGCGTGGTGATTGAAACCGCGACATGAACCAGATTTTCCATTGCCATCGCCGCCAACAGTTCGATATCACGCAACACCAGCGCAGACTTGGTAATCACCGAGACCGGATGACGGCATTCCGCCAGCACTTCCAGAATACTTCGGGTGATGCGCAAACGCCGTTCAACCGGTTGCCACGCATCGGTGTTGATGCCCAATGCGATTGGCTGGCAGCGATAGCCGGGTTTCGCCAACTCGACGCGCAGAAGGACTGCGGCGTCTGGCTTGTAAGCCAGCTTGGTCTCAAAATCCACGCCGGGCGAGAGGCCGAGGTAGGCATGCGAAGGTCGAGCAAAACAGTAGGAGCATCCGTGCTCGCAACCACGATAAGGATTGATTGAACGATCGAACGGAATATCCGGCGAAGTATTGTAGTTAATCACCGTTTTCGCGGTGTCGATGATCATTTCAGTCACCAGCGGCGAAGCATCTTCCTCCGGTTCGTTCCACCAGCCGTCATCCGCGGCCTCGCGTTGCCAGGGTGAAAACCGGTTATCCGGGTTGGTCATCGCTCCGCGACCCTTGAACTTCATCGCCTAAAATGACCACTCATTGAATTCGCCCAAACCGTTCTGCTCGCGCTGGCAGCGCACCTGGACTGCCGACTTGATCAACTCCGATGAAGACTGTCGCCCTCCGAATTTTCGGTATCGCATTTCTGTGCATCATCCTCGCGGTGCTGCTAACAAGCGCCTATGTGGGATATTTTGCCACCGCGCAGGTCCGTGAAGTTGCCGTCGGGCCAGAAAGCATCTGGTGCAACGGACGATACCTGCACAAGCTCGACGCACGCGGATCGGTCATCGATGCGACGCACCTTACCGTTGCCAAACC
>CAZAGR010000246.1:0-4499 GCA_964484585.1 uncultured Propionivibrio sp.
ACAAGCCACTTAAAAAGAAGGAAATCTCCAAACTGATTGACGAAAGTTTCCGACGCTGTGGCATCAAGGATACGGTGGTTTTTGCCGACCAACTGATGCAATCCGGCTTCAAGCTGGCGACACGCGCTGGCATATCAATCTGCGTTGACGACATGCTTGTTCCGGATCAAAAGCATACGCTGATTGCTGATGCCGAATCGGAGGTCAAGGAGATCGAAAAGCAATACACCTCCGGTCTCGTTACTGTTGGTGAGCGCTATAACAAAGTGGTTGATATATGGGGTCGGGCAGGTGATGATGTGGCTGATGCCATGATGAAGAAACTAGCTAAGGAGAAGACCGCGGCGCCGTTTTTCGGATTGGTCCAAGAGGATTGGTGGAAGGCCACCTACATCACAAAGCATCCGGACTTCCGCCGCATTGAGGGAAAAATAGTCGAAGGGAATCAAGACTCATTTAATTCTATCTACATGATGGCCGATTCGGGCGCGCGGGGTTCTGCAGCGCAAATCCGGCAGTTGGCAGGGATGCGGGGACTGATGGCAAAGCCTGACGGCTCAATCATTGAGACCCCAATTACCTCCAACTTCCGTGAAGGATTGAACGTTCTCCAATACTTCATTTCAACCCATGGAGCACGGAAAGGCCTTGCTGATACCGCGCTGAAGACTGCGAATTCGGGCTATCTCACTCGTCGTCTTGTCGATGTGACGCAGGATCTTGTGGTTATCGAAGATGATTGTGGAACGCTTAACGGATTTGGGTTGAAGGCCCTCGTTGAGGGCGGCGAAGTCGTTGAGGCCTTGCGGGAAAGGGTATTAGGTAGGGTATTGGCCGCTGACGTGATTCACCCCGACACGCAGGATACGCTGTATGAAAACGGAACGTTGCTGGACGAAGATGCTGTTGACGCAATAGAGGCAGCAGGAATTGACGAAGTTCGCGTCAGAACCCCGCTTACCTGTGAGACCAGATACGGGCTTTGTGCGAAATGTTATGGCCGCGATCTCGGACGTGGCAATATGGTCAATGCGGGTGAAGCCGTTGGTGTTATAGCGGCTCAGTCCATTGGCGAACCCGGGACGCAACTAACAATGCGCACGTTCCACGTCGGTGGTGCAGCATCGCGATCGGCGGCTCAAAGCAGCATTGAAGCCAAGAGTTCGGGTGTGATTCGCATTTCCAGCTCGATGAGGGTTGTCACTAATCCCAAAGGCGAGAAGATTGTCATCTCTCGCTCCGGCGAGATAATCGTGACTGAGGAAAGTGGTCGCGAAAGGGAGCGGCACAAGGTACCGTATGGAGCGACGCTTCTTGCCACCGATGGCAAGCCGATGAAGGCGGGTGCGCAACTTGCAACGTGGGATCCGCATACTCGGCCAATTGTCACTGAATATGCTGGTACGGTGAGGTTTGAGAACGTGACCGAGGGGGCCACGGTTGCCAAGCAGCTTGACGAAGTGACCGGCTTGTCCACATTGGTTGTCATTGATGCCCAGCGGGGAAGCAAGTCAGCAAACAAGGGGCAGCGCCCCCAGGTTAAGTTGATCGACGCCAATGGTCAGGAGGTGAAAATTCACGGGACTGACCATGTCGTAACGCTTACATTTCAGGTAGGGTCATTAATTACCGTGAAGGATGGGCAGCTGGTTTCGGTCGGTGATATTCTGGCCCGAATTCCGCAGGAATCGTCGAAGACGCGCGACATCACCGGAGGTCTTCCCCGGGTTGCCGAATTGTTTGAAGCCCGTTCGCCTAAAGACGCCGGTATGTTGGCAGAAGTTACAGGGACCGTCTCCTTTGGAAAAGACACCAAAGGCAAGCAGCGTTTGATTATTACTGAGCCTGATGGCGCCGCGCACGAGTACCTTATATCGAAAGACAAGCACGTGATGGCGCACGATGGTCAGGTCGTGAATAAGGGGGAGGTGATTGTAGACGGCCCCGCTGACTCGCACGATATATTGCGGCTGAAGGGCGTGGAAGAACTGGCCCGATATATCATTGATGAAGTACAGGATGTCTATCGGTTGCAGGGCGTTAAGATCAATGACAAGCACATCGAGGTGATCGTGCGGCAAATGCTGCGCCGTGTAGTCATAACCGACCCGGGCGAATCCAGCTTTATTAAAGAGGAACAGGTCGAGCGCGCGGCGTTGTTTGATGCAAACGACAAACTGATCGCGGATGGGAAGCGACCGGCTCTTTATGAGAACGTCCTTCTCGGTATCACAAAGGCGAGTTTATCAACTGACTCATTTATTTCGGCAGCCTCTTTCCAGGAAACGACGCGTGTCCTGACCGAGGCCGCGATTATGGGCAAGCGCGATGAACTGCGGGGACTTAAGGAGAATGTTATTGTCGGGAGACTGATTCCTGCCGGCACTGGCTTGGCGTACCACCGTGCCCGTCGCATGCAGTTGTCTGGCGACGATGCGGCTAAAGGATTGTTTGATCTGCCTCCAACGCCAGAATCCGAAGAGTTGTCGGAGAACGCAGCTTCGGCTTGACGCAGACTTACATTCTTCATATAATTTCACCCCTTTGCCTGTGCTGGCAAAGTTAATTCGAGCAACTTAGGAACAATGATCAATGCCAACAACTAACCAACTCATACGAAAGCCACGACAGGCACCGGTGACCAAGAGCAAAGTTCCGGCTTTGGAGAATTGCCCGGCTAAGCGAGGTGTATGTACCCGTGTTTACACCACCACCCCAAAAAAGCCTAACTCGGCATTGCGTAAGGTAGCGAAAGTCCGCCTAACTAATGGTTTTGAGGTTATTTCGTATATTGGCGGTGAGGGGCATAACCTCCAGGAGCACTCAGTGGTCCTGATTCGTGGCGGGCGTGTTAAAGATCTTCCTGGTGTGCGTTATCACATAGTTCGCGGCAGCTTGGACACTCAGGGAGTGAAGGATAGGAAGCAGAGTCGTTCTAAATACGGCGCCAAACGTCCAAAAGCCGCTTGAAAAGTTAATTAGGAGAATATTGTATGCCTCGTCGCCGCGAAGTACCTAAGCGTGACATTCTGCCCGATCCAAAATTTGGCAGCGTAGACCTGTCAAAGTTTGTAAACGTACTGATGGATAGTGGCAAAAAATCTGTTGCCGAGCGAATTGTATACGGCGCATTTGAACAGATACGTGCTAAGAGTGGCAAGGACCCCCTTGAGGTGTTTTCGCTAGCCGTGAGCAATGTCAAGCCGATTGTCGAAGTCAAGAGTCGGCGAGTTGGTGGTGCCAATTACCAGGTTCCGGTCGAAGTGCGTCCGTCGCGACGTATGGCGCTCTCAATGCGATGGATTCGTGAGGCAGCACGTAAGCGGTCCGAGAAATCCATGGGGCAGCGTTTGGCTTCAGAACTGATCGAGGCTTCTGAGGGGCGAGGAGCTGCAATGAAAAAGCGTGAGGAAGTTCATCGTATGGCTGAGGCAAATAAGGCGTTCTCGCACTTCAGGTTCTGATTAATATTTTTTGCTACGTGACGTTTGCGTAGCTTTCTTCAGGTTTCCTCGCCGCCATGTTGTTTCGTTCGCGAAACGGCACGGCGGTTTGACTTAGATTAGGCAGGTAAATAACGTGGCTCGTAAAACTCCCATAGAGCGCTATCGAAATATAGGCATTTCGGCGCATATTGATGCCGGCAAGACAACGACGACCGAACGCATCCTGTTCTATACGGGAGTCAATCACAAGATTGGCGAAGTGCATGATGGTGCGGCAACCATGGACTGGATGGAGCAGGAACAGGAGCGCGGCATTACCATTACGTCGGCCGCGACTACGTGCTTTTGGTCAGGCATGGCAAAGAACTTTCCAGAGCATCGTATCAATATCATCGATACTCCGGGGCATGTCGACTTTACGATCGAAGTAGAGCGATCCATGAGAGTTCTGGATGGTGCCTGTATGGTTTATTGCGCGGTTGGTGGTGTTCAACCGCAGTCTGAAACCGTGTGGCGTCAGGCTACAAAGTACAAGGTTCCGCGATTGGCGTTTGTCAACAAAATGGATCGACAGGGCGCAGATTTTTTCAAAGTACATGATCAAATGCGCCAGCGGCTTAAAGCCAATCCAATCCCCTTGCAGATCCCGATTGGGGCTGAGGAGAAGTACGAGGGTTTGGTCGACTTGGTGAAAATGAAATCGGTTATATGGGAGGACGAAAGTCAGGGAACCAAGTTCTCCTATGGGGAAATTCCGGCGGAACTTAAGGATGTGGCTGACGAGTGGCGCAGCAAGATGGTCGAGGCAGCTGCCGAGGCGTCTGAAGAGTTGATGAACAAATACCTTGAGGAGGGGGACCTTTCCGAAGAGGACGTAAAGTTGGGAATCCGCACCAGAACCATCAATGCTGAAATTGTCCCAATGCTTTGCGGTTCGGCGTTCAAAAACAAGGGTGTTCAGGCCATGTTGGATGCAGTAATTGAGTACTTACCCGCGCCAACCGATATTCCACCGGTTACGGGAATACTGGAGAACGAGTCGCAAGGTGAGCG
>CAZAGR010000247.1:0-4498 GCA_964484585.1 uncultured Propionivibrio sp.
GGGGGCGGAGGTGGCTCCACGATTGCGGGTGGAGGTGGGGCTGGTGGAGTGATTTATTCGGATGATTTGTTTCTTGCTGATGGCTTGCATGCGGTCAGCGTTGGCGCGGGAGGTTCGGGCGCGGGTGCGGGTGGCGACGGCGGTCTTTTTTTCGACATCGGCGCGGTCTTCGGCCTGCGCGTGATCGTCGAACGAAAAGTCGGGGAATAGATCGAGGTTGATGTCGTCGGTCATAGCGCCGTCCCGCCAGCGCCGACTTTGCCGCTGCTGCCCTCGTTACGCATGCGGCGCAGGGCGCGCGGTAGCTCGCTCTTGACCATCCTGCGCAGGCGGCGCAGTTCGGCGGCGATCAGGCGGCGGCGGTCCAGATCGCTGGTCATCACTGCCAGGCGCGGGGCGGTCTGGTCGATGAGGCGCTCCATGGCGGCGCGCACGGTGTGGCCCAGGCCCATGCTTTCACGCCGGACGCTGGCCAGCGGGTAGCGCAGGCCGCGCGCGAGGGCCATGCCGAGCTTGATGGTGCTGTTTTCGTAATGCAGGACGGCGGCTTTGTATTTGGTGCGCCCGCCGCCGAGGTCAGGGGCGGGGCTCTCGGGCGGGGCGCTGGTGGCGGCGGTGGTGGCGGGTTTTGCGCCCGCTGTGGGCTTTTCGGCGCTTTGTTGGGGTGTGGGTATAGCCGCGCCCCTGTTTTCGGCGTGGCGGGCGGCTACGTCGGCACGCCCGCCCTCCGTGGCGGCGAGCCGCGCCTGGCTGGCGGCAATATCGACGTCGCCAGCGGCATCGAGCACCAGCCGGCCGGTCTGCGCCCAGCGGGTGACGGTGCCTTTATTGACGCCCTGGCGGACGGAAAAGGCTTTTTTGCTCTCGATCATGGGGTTGTGCCCGTGCTTGCTAGGTTGTTCGGGGCGCTTGCTAGGTACGTGGCAAGCCGCAAAGCCAGTGTCAGTGCGGCTCTTGCTAGACTTGCCAGACTTTCCATACTTAAGCGCGTATACGTGAGAGATTGGCGCGCACGTGAAAAAAACAGTGCTACGTGTACGTGCACGCAGGGGTAGCAAGTCTGGCAAGTCTGGCAAGCACCCCTCCTGCTGGGCGTTTGCGCGTGGTGCGACCCTAGCAAGACACCTAGCAAGTGACCTAGCAAGTGATTCACGCGACGCTGCGCGAGGCCATCGCGCCTCTCAGTGCGGTGGAAAACATGGCGGCCGACTCGCTCAGCCAGCGGGTTTCTGAATGGCCCTCCGCTTTGTCGTTTTTTTCCCGCTGCATGGCGGTGGCGGGCGGGATGATGATGTAGCGCTGCCTGGCCTCTTTGGCGTAGTCGTTGTCGTGGTAAATCATGGCGCGCACTTTGGTAAAGCCCTCCATGCGCCGGACGGCACCGATCAGTTGATTGGACGGGCGCGGGCGGTGCTCGCCGTTGGCGCGGCACCACTGGGTGTAGGCCTGGTAGAAGTCTTCCGCCAGGCTCGGGCATACGGGCAGGCCCAGATCCCCCATGATGTAGGCCGTGACAAAGCGCACTTCGCTGGGCGATGCCAATAACATCAGCGCTTTTTTGGCCTCGGTCATCGGCGGGCGCTTCTTGGGGTGAAAGCCGGTGAGGTCGAGCTGCATCAGGTGGTGGTAAAACGCTTCGACGCCGCCGTTGTCGAGCTCTACAAAAACCTCGTCGTAGTAATCCTCGCCCAGCGCGGGCGGGGTGTAGATGACCAGGTGCCGGCGGTCGTCGTTATCGATGGGCAGCGGCTGGTTTTCGTTCGAGAGGTAGGCGATATTGACTTGATTGCGCTGGCGATAGGCGGCGATATTCTTGGGGTTGATGCGGATCCATTCGCCGGTGACCAGTTCTTTGAGCTCGTTTTTGATGTGCCACATTTCGGCGCGGGTGACGACTTCTTCGGCGAGGATGAAGAGTTTGGAGTCGGACCAGTCGCTGTTGAATTTGTCTTCGAGGCCGCGCTGGTTGAGCACGGTGGCGTAGTCGCCGTATATTTTGCTGAGGGTCTGGAAGATGGTGCTTTTGCCGGTGCCCTGCGGTCCGTGCATGATGACGGCGCTGCTCATCTTGGCCCCCGGGTGCTGCAGCGGGTAAGCCATCCAGCACAGCAACCAGCGCACGACTTCGACATTGTTGGCGTCGCCGCTGCACAGGTAGGTGAGCAGTTCGAGCAGGCAGGCGCACGAGCCGGCTTTTGGCTGCATCGGCCAGCCCTGCCAGGTGTTGAGCTTGACGCCGTTGTCGCTGCCGGACGGGTCAAAGCCGACCTGATCGAGATAGTAGGCGCCGCGCTCGATATAGATGGGGTGGCGCTTGAGGTCGTCGCCGCGCATGCCCGCCGGCAGCAGGCTGATCATCTGGTCGCGATGCGCGATTTTGTTGGTCCAGGTGTCAAACACATACTTGCCGGTGCCGTCGTCCAACGGGATGAAGCGCTCGACTACGTCGTCCAGCGCCATGACGCTGCGGGCGCGGTTGCGGCCTTTTTCGTCGCCTTCATCTGCCGCCCCCGCCCCCCCGATGGATGCCCCGCCGCCCCCGCTACCGCCGTCGCGCCAGCCGAGCGCGTCGAGCTTGGCGTTGATTTGATTCGCCAGGACGAGGGGGACGCCGGTGAGCTGGGCCAAATCGTTAAAGTCGGTGAGCTTTTTCCCGGCGCGCAGGTCTTCGCCGGCGGCGTTGGTGAAATCAGGCTTGAGCCAGGCGCTGCGCTCAAGCTCGGCGCTGGCTTTGACGCAGGCATCGATGCCGGGGTTGCCTTTGCCGTCGGCTTCGGTGGTGTAGTCGTCGTCAGCACAAAACAGCAGGCGCACCTGTTTGTGCATTTTGCGCAGATCCTTGGCGGCCTTGCCGATGTTGTTGGCGGCGAAGGCGTAGGCGACGGTCTGCCGGGTGGCTTCGTGCAGGCTGGCCGCGGTGGCGTAGCCTTCGGCGACGAGCACGATGCCGTCGCGCCGGATGCCGCCGACGACGCCGAAGCTGCCGCCCATGGCCATGCCGGACGGCCAGAATTCTTTGTCGCGCTCGATCTTGGCTTTGCGCGGGTGCCCGTGCGGGTAGATGAATTGCAGGCCGACGACGTTGGTGTTGGCGTCGTGCATGGGCACGACCAGGGCACCGATCGCGGCTTTGAGCCGGTAGAAATTGGAGTCGTCAAGACCGGGCAGGCGCAGTTCGGGAGTTTTGTCGAGCAGGCGCAGGCCGTGCGGCTTGATGCCTTTGCGGGTGCAGTATTCGTGCTCGCTGGCCGGCGCGCAATGCGCCCAGACGGAAGCGGCCCACTGGCCGGCGGTCTTGGCTTCGTGCTTGCGAATGTCGGCGAGGCGCTTGGTGGCCTCGGCTTGCGCGGCGCGCATGGCGTCGAGGTCTTCGGGCGTGATGGGCGGGCGCCCGTTCGCCTGGTCGTCGCGCTTGGGCAGTTCGATTTTGATGCGCCCGTCGTCGTTGCCGTGCCAGATGCCGAAGACGCCGACCAGATAGGTGTGGGCGGCTTTGCTGGTCCATTCGCGCAGGCGTGTCCATCCGCGCTTTTCGTTGTCTTCGCCCGCGACCAGCCAGCGCTGGATGCGCCCGTCGAAGTCGAGCGGCTTGTCGATCACGAGATTGAGCGCAGCGATCTGCGCCAGTGCGTCGTCGTAGTTGATGGCGTGGGTCATGTTTTCCTTGCGAGGATCATTTCGACGGCGCGGTTGATTTCGACGCCCAGGTCGGCATCAATCTTGGCCATCACGCGGTCGCGGATGGCGCGACTGTTGAACATTTGCGAGACGCCGATGACCTGCACCGGCTTGATTGGCAGGCGGGCATCGCCGGTGCGCATGAAAACGGTGCGGCCTTTGTTGCCGATGAATGCGCCGGGGATGGTCTTCAGCCCGCCGCCGCGTTTGATGGCGAAGCCGAGTTGCTTTTCGAGCGCGGCCAGCTGCTTTTTGTTGGCCTTGGTGCCGCGCGTTTTCATGGCCGCGCCGGCGGCCTGGACGGCACCGAGGAAGCGCACCATGTTCATCGACCGGCCCTTCTTGCTCGGGCTGCCGAATACTTCGATCACGGCCTCGACCGATCCGCCGCGCTTGTTGGTCGCGCGGCGCAGCGACAGCGAGCCGCGCACCTGGTCGGCTTTGATGGCGTAGCGCTCCGTGATGGCTCGGCGAATCTCGACCTGTGCTTTGGCGGCCACTTTATTGATGGCCGCAGCGATCGCCTGCCCGCGCTTGAACTCGTCGCCGATGCGCTTTAGGTTCTGCTGCACCTGTTTCATGCCGCTTATGGAAACGTCGATTATCATAGCGGTTGCCTATCTATCCCGCCCAAATCCTAGCGCCATTCCGCGCCGTTCCGAACCCGTAATTAGATGGGCTAGGGAGTACCTACGCAACTGGTTGGTTGCATTGCTGTTGCCTTGTGCAACCACGTGCGCAACCAGTCTCACCATGGGGTGCGGGGTGCCTGTCACTTGATGGCCGAGCGCTTGAGGTAGTCGAGCGCCTTGGTGATGGC
>CAZAGR010000248.1:0-4496 GCA_964484585.1 uncultured Propionivibrio sp.
GACCAGACAATGAATTCAGAACAGAACTATGATTCCTGCGTAAGCGTTTGCCGTGGCACCCAGATCACCTTGAATCAACTGGAGATTGGAGTTCACCATGTTGATGCCGAGCCCCTGCGTCAGCGCAAGCAAGAGCGACGCGCCGATGCGCGCTCGACCTCGGTTCCAGTCGTGCGGCAGCGCGTTGGTCGGTGCGCTGGTTTGTACGCCGGTTTGTACATCGGGCGCTGCAGCTGGCTTGGTCATACAAGACCCGCTAGTCGCGGATGGAGCGGGCGCTGGCGATAAGTGCGATCAGTCGCTCGACGTCGGCGTCGTTCAGCCGGGCGAGATTTTTTCGCCAACCGTAACGCTGGTAGCGTGCGTGGACATAGCTCCAGCCGAGCGGACCGTAGGCATCGACATCGGCCTTCAGCTTCGGGATTGCTTCAATCACCGCGCAGAACTGTTTCCAGGATAAACCCTGCAACTCCTTTTCGATCTGCTCATTGCGCGTTGCTGCGTCCCTTGCCGCATTCGCCGCCGCGGCCAATGCCGGAGTATCGGTTGCTGAAACCTCGGCTGGAGGCGCGATTTCGCTGGCCAACACCGACGTGGCAAGCAAGATCGCTACTAGCAAAAATGTGGCGCGCAAAACCACTGCCTTATTGTCCCATCACCACCGGCCCGCCTTTGGCCAGGGCCCGCTGATAGGCCGGGCGCGCCTCAATTTTTCTAGCATAGGCGGCGATATGAGAAAAATTCGTTGCTCCGGCACTGCGACTCAGTGCTGCGATGACGGGGAAAGACATTTGCACGTCGGCCACACTCATCTGGTCGCCGGCAAACCAGGCATGGCTGGACAAATGCTCGTCCATGAACTTGAGGTGCGCGGCAACAGCGGGATCGATAAAATTGGCCTCAACCTTGCCGCATATCTGTCGCGCGATCGGGCGCACAAAGAAAGGCATCGGCTGCGTCGGGATTCGGCTGAAAATCAGTTTCATCACCAGCGACGGCATCAGCGAACCTTCGGCGTAGTGCATCCAGTAGATGTACTGGCGATACGCTTCCGTTCCTGGTGCAGGTTTCAGTGGGCCGAGCCCGGCCGGAGCCTGTGCGCCATAGCTATCCACCAGGTATTCCAGAATCGCGCCCGATTCGGCGATGGTCAGCGCACCATCGGTGATCACCGGCGACTTACCCAATGGATGTATCTGTTTGAGCTCGGGCGGCGCCAGCATGGTCTTGGAGTCGCGCCGGTAAACCTTGAGTTCGTAGGGAAGTCCCAATTCCTCAAGCAGCCACAGCACGCGCTGGGAACGGGACTTCTCGAGGTGGTGAACGATGATCATGGCGGTGGGTCCGTTTCTGGAAATTTTGCAAGAATAGCCATTTCACCACACGCCGCGCTTTATTTTGCGGACAATGTCGTGAACGTCGGTGATGATGAATCCACTATCCTGTCGGAAACGCCGTGCCGCCGGCGCCGACTTTTCTTTGCTGACCGACCGATGTCATCCACTTCCGCTGAAATCATTGAGACCACCCGCCGCTGGTTGGAAAAGGCGGTGATCGGTCTAAATCTCTGTCCGTTCGCCAAAAGCGTGCATATAAAGGGACAGATCCGCTATGCGGTCAGCAGTGCGTCGAACACGAATGAACTTCTGGATGATCTTGAGCGCGAATTGCGCTGCCTGACCGATGCAGATCCGGAGCAGATTGATACGACTTTGCTGATTACGCCAGATGTGTTGCGCAACTTCGATGATTTCGCTGATTTTCTTGATCTGGTGGAGGTCGTGCTCCGCACCCATGGACTTGAAGGCGTGTTGCAGGTGGCAAGTTTTCATCCGGACTATGTTTTCGCCGATGCGGCAGCGGACGATATGGCCAATTACACCAACCGTTCGCCCTACCCGATTCTGCATCTGCTGCGCGAGGCCAGCCTGTCGAGGGCGACGGCGGCATTTCCCGATGCGGCCATGATCTATGATCGCAATATCGCCGCACTGAGGGCGCTCGGCCATGATCGCTGGGTCGCCCTCATCCCCAATGTGGCCGCACCGGTGAGGGAAAAGTCAGATGAGCCAAACGATTGAAGCCCGGCTTGCCGAACTTGAAATCAAGCTCGGCCTGGCCGATGATCATCTTGACGAGCTGAACCGGACCATCTTTCGGCAACAGCAACAGATTGATCTGTTACAGCGTCAGATGCGTGAATTGAGCCTGCAAATCAATGCCTCGTCTTCAACGGAAGCTACTGAAACCCGCGATCTGCGGGACGACATTCCACCGCATTACTGATCTCTGGCGAGTTTCTACTTCGCACCCCAAATCTCCTGTATCCGCGCATCGCGACCGCAGCCCTTGCGATAGTAACTGTAGCGGATCGGGTTCTTCTTGTAGTAGTCCTGGTGATATTCTTCAGCAGGGTAAAAGGCCGACGCTGCAATGATTTCGGTGTGAATCTGCTTCAGCCTGCCGCCCTTTAGCAATGCGTCGCGACTGGTCTCGGCGATTTTCCGTTCTTCATCGTTTTGCCAGTAAATGCCGCTGCGGTACTGCGTACCGTGGTCGCAGAATTGCTGGTCCTTGACCGTCGGATCGATGCTGCGCCAAAAGTACTCGACCAGTTGCGAATAGCTCACTCGTGTCCGATCGTACGTCACGCGCACGGCCTCGGTGTGACCGGTGCCGCCGGCGCTGACTTGCTCATAGCTCGGATTAAGCAGTTTACCCGCCGTGTAGCCGGACTCGGCGCTAATCACTCCTGACAGCTTTTCAAAATCTGCTTCGCTGCACCAGAAGCAGCCGCCGGCAAAAATTGCTGTTGCTTTTGTCGTAGCCGGCGTGTCGGCCGCCGAGACGCTCGCCACCTGGAGCGTCATCCAGGTGGCGAGACAGATCAGTCCAAGGCGTCTCATTTCCTCAACTCCGGAAGTTTGTCTGCGCGGGGTACAAAATTCAGTGCCAGTCCGTTATTACAGTAGCGCTTACCGGTGGGTTTGGGGCCGTCATCAAAGACGTGGCCCTGATGCCCGCCGCAGCGGGCGCAGTGGTATTCTTCACGCGGCCCGAACAGCCGGTAATCTGTTTTTGTGCCCACGGCATCCCCCAACGGTTGCCAGAAACTGGGCCAACCGGTGCCACTTTCATATTTCTTGGCGCTGTCAAAAAGTGGCAAATAGCAGGCAGCACAAACGAAAGTGCCATCGCGTTTTTCTGCGTTGAGCGGGCTGCTGCCGGCGCGTTCCGTGTCCTCTTCAAACAGCACGCGATAGGCCGCCGGCGGTAAAAGCGAAGCCCACTCGGTTTTTGATTTATTGAATGGCGCGCCTTTGGCTTCCTTGGCTGCAGATGCAATTTTGCTCAAGGCGGGCAGCGTGCTCAGGCCCAGCAGATATTTGAATGACAGTCGACGATTCATGATGACTCCCGAGGTTACACGGCTTGGATCAATGGGTGCGCAAGGTTCGTTACTTCGTCGTCCAACGAGCGAATTCCTTACACCGATTCTAAAGGGCGGTGCGCGGTGCCTATAATTCCTTGCATACTCACACGTGCTTTGTCTGGGACCCGTTTTTGCACGAGAAGTTCAACTCGGGGATAACTTCATGACTACCTCGCCTCCCCAATCTCTGTTGCGCATCGACGAAGTGGAACTGCTGCCTATACGAGCACAGGGGGCCGGTGGTCAGAACATCAACAAGGTGTCGAACGCGATCCATTTGCGTTTTGACATTGCTGCGTCGTCCTTGCCAGACCCAATCAAGGCGCGTTTGCTCAATTTGGCCGACCAGCGCATTAGTAGCGATGGTGTCGTGGTGATCAAGGCTCAAGAACATCGTAGCCTGGAGCGTAATACAGAATCGGCGCTCGCGCGTTTGCGCGAATTGATTGAGGCGGCGGCGCATGTACCACGTCCCCGGCGGGCAACTCGCCCGAGTAAAAATGCCCAGTTGAAGCGTGTCGATTCAAAGGTTAAACGCGGGCGGGTCAAGCTGCAGCGGGGTCCTGTGAATGATCAGTGAGCACAGAGTCCCTGCGGTGCAACAGACCAAATAGTCGGCGGTGGCGGCACGGCGGTTGGTTATCGCGGATCCTGCGGTTCACTTCGACTGAGAATCGCGGATGAGGTGCGTTGAATCGACCGCAAGCTGAACCAAGCTTGTGTCCAGTAGAATTCGCCCCGAAATTATTCGTTGGGGTCATGAATTGAAGCAATCAAAATTTTTGCTGGTCGCGTGCTCACTTTCGTGTTTAGTGGGCATTGCTGCTGCTGATGAAGGTGCAAAAGCCGAAGCTGCCGTCAAGCAGGTGGTTCTCAAAACCGTCAAATTTCCGGAATCCGTGAAGTGGGGAAAGTTCAGCCTGGCAGGCAAGAATGGTGCATGCCTGACCGTGTATTCGAAGAATCCCCTGACTGGATTGGTTGGCCCTCAAGAGGCTTTTATGCTCAGGAAAAATGAGATATGGACAGCTGTCTATATTCTCGAGACACCGTCTGGGCATGA
>CAZAGR010000249.1:0-4493 GCA_964484585.1 uncultured Propionivibrio sp.
CATGACTGTCCATGACTTCGACGCCTATCTGACGCGCTATCAATTGCCTCAGCGCCGCTGGATCGGGGAATCGCTGCGAATTACCGCTGCCTAGCAGGACGATTGGGCAGTCAAGATCCAATAGGGCTTCCATGTCGTCGCTGGTCAACGAGGTGATGTCTGCAGGTGGCCAATTGTCGATTAAACGGTCTGCCGAAAGCAGGAAGCTGCGTTCCAGCGTTCGACCATTGACCGCAACATAGCCGGCACCATACGCCGTTACGGTATTCAGTCCGGCGGTCGCAGTCGTCTGGAGTTTCATTCGGTGTGTAGTAAGGTGCGCCGCGTGATTGACCGGAATGCTTTATTTGTTTGCGGTGCAGCATTTGCTTGGTTATTATTATACGTTTTCCCTCGCTACAGCCTTAAGAAAGGACGGTTGCCGATGCAACCCGTGACGAAATCCACCAAACTCAACAACGTCTGCTATGACATTCGCGGCCCTGTACTTGCTCGTGCCAAGCAGATGGAGGACGAGGGTCACAAGATTATCAAGTTAAACATAGGCAATTTAGCCGCGTTTGGCTTTGATGCGCCTGAAGAAATTCAGCAGGACATGATCCGCAATCTGCCTAATGCCGCGGGTTATACCGATTCAAAGGGAATTTTCTCGGCGCGCAAGGCGGTGATGCACTACACGCAGGAAAAGCATATCAAAGGCGTGGGGATCGAGGATATCTATCTCGGCAATGGCGTGTCCGAGCTCATCGTGATGGCCATGAATGCGCTCTTGAACACGGGTGACGAGGTACTGGTTCCTGCGCCGGACTATCCGCTGTGGACCGCAGCAGTCAGTCTTTCCGGTGGCACGCCGCGCCATTATCTCTGCGATGAAGGTTCGGGCTGGCTTCCTGATCTCGCCGATATCCGCGCCAAAATTACGCCAAACACGCGCGCCATTGTGATCATCAATCCCAACAATCCGACGGGTGCCTTGTACCCCGATGCGATACTCAAGGAAATCGTCGAAATTGCGCGTCAAAACGACCTGATAATCTGCGCCGATGAAGTTTATGACAAGGTATTGTTCGACGGCGAGACGCACACGTCGATCGCCGCTTTGTCTGAAGACGTATTGACGCTCAGTTTTAACGGACTGTCGAAAAACTATCGCTCGTGTGGCTATCGTGCCGGCTGGATGGTTATCTCGGGCGAAACGAAACATGCACGCGACTATATCGAAGGTTTGGATATTCTCGCCTCAATGCGACTTTGCGCCAATGCCCCCGGGCAGTGGGGAATTCAGACGGCGCTGGGTGGCCACCAAAGCATCAATGATTTGGTGGCACCGGGCGGTAGAATCTTTCGTCAGCGGGATATTGCACACGAAATGATCAACGCGATTCCCGGCGTTAGCTGCGTGAAGCCGAAGGCCGCTCTGTATATGTTCCCGCGCTTGGATCCGAAAATTTATCCAATTACCGACGATCAGCAATTCATTGCTGAGTTATTGGTTGCTGAGCGCGTGCTCCTGGTTCAGGGCACAGGTTTCAACTGGCCGCAGCCCGACCATTTTCGGCTTGTTTTTCTACCGCATGAAGATGACTTGCGCGATGCCATCAACCGCATTGCGCGCTTTCTTGAATCGTATCGGAAACGCTATGGCACATATGGCAATTGATGAAACTGGAGCAAGTAAACAGGTGAAACCACTTAATGTAGGACTGCTCGGGATAGGCACCGTCGGAGGTGGAACGTTCAATGTATTGACCCGCAACGCCGAGGAGATTGCCCGCCGTGCGGGGCGACCGATTCGCATAACTAAAGTCGCTGACAAGAATCTGATACTGGCCAAAGAAGTCACTGCGGGAAAAGTGGCTCTGACGGACGATGCATTCTCATTGGTGAGCGATCCGGATATCGACGTGGTTGTAGAACTGATCGGTGGCTATGGTGTAGCCAAGGAACTGGTTCTGAAAGCTATTGCGAACGGCAAACATGTGGTGACAGCGAATAAAGCGCTTCTCGCCGTGCATGGCAACGAGATTTTTGCTGCGGCGCGTGCTATGGGCGTCATTGTTGCGTTCGAAGCCGCGGTGGCCGGCGGAATCCCGATTATCAAAGCGCTACGCGAAGGACTGACCGCCAACCGGATCCAGTGGATTGCCGGCATCATAAACGGCACGACAAATTTCATTCTTTCCGAAATGCGCGACAAAGGATTGCCATTCGCAGACGTGCTTAAAGAGGCGCAACGTCTTGGGTATGCTGAGGCCGATCCAACTTTTGATATTGAAGGCGTCGATGCCGCGCACAAGATCACCATACTTTCCGCGCTGGCGTTCGGTATTCCGATGCAGTTTGACAAGGCCCACATCGAGGGCATCAGTTCGCTTGAAGCCGATGACATCAAATATGCGGAGCAGTTGGGTTACCGCATAAAGTTGCTTGGCATCACCAAACACAGGGCGGGCGGGGTCGAGTTGCGAGTTCATCCCACGTTGATTCCTGCTCGAAGACTTATCGCGAACGTGGAAGGCGCGATGAATGCAGTCCTGGTGCAGGGCGATGCGGTCGGCGCTACGCTCTACTACGGAAAGGGCGCCGGTGCAGAGCCAACAGCTTCGGCAGTAATCGCCGATCTGGTGGATGTGGCTCGTGTACATACCGCTGCACCTGAAAATCGCGTCCCTTCGCTTGCATTCCAGCCGGATGCCGTGCATGACACGCCCATCCTGCCGATGGCGGAAGTCGAGAGTGGCTATTACCTGCGCCTGCGCGTTGAAGACAAACGCGGCGTGCTGGCCGATATCACGCGCATTCTGGCCGATCACGAGATTTCGATCGATGCCATGATTCAGCGCGAACCGGGCGAAGGCGAATCGCAAACCGACATCATCATGCTGACGCATGTGACGTTGGAAAAGTATGTTGATGCTGCCATTGCAAAAATCGAGGCGCTGCCTGTAGTGACCCGCAAGGTGATACGGTTGCGTATGGAGGAGTTGGGTTAGAGCAGGGTTCAGGATCCATGTGTCGCTGATTGATGCAGAATGATGTCATAGACTGATGACGGAGTGAACGATGAATGCACGCGTTGAAGCGGTAGTAGAAATGGCCAAGCAGTGGCCGACCGAGGATCAGGCTGAATTGCTGGATGCGCTATTTGGTTTGGTTGCTCCGGCCTGCGGGGAATTAGAGGCACAGTGGGTCAGTGAATGCGAAGATCGCTGTGCTGCTATCGAACATGGCGAAACACCCCCCTGATTGCCGCTGATCTGGTCATGAGCGAGTACCGGCGTTGATGAATCGATCAGCGACTTGTGTGAGCCGAGCCCATTTTATCGCAGCCCACCCAAGTTGAATGGACTGGCATAATGAAGGCAATGGACGTTCAACCATCTCTTTTCAGCCAGTGATTTCAACGGGATGTCGTGGTCACACGTCACACTGCCTCACGCATGGCGGAGCGCGGCGTTACCTCGGAATTGCTGATGGACGTTATCGAAACCGGCGAGACCCGATTCAAGGACGAAACCCATCTTTGGGCGTTCAAAGACTTTCCCGACCGCGCGGACAATTTACTTTGCGCAGTCCTGATATTGGAAGATCGATTGATAGTAAAAACCATAATGCACCAGTTTTCGCTGCTCTAAGGAGTCGCCATGCACACCATGTATTTCGACGAAGATGACACTCTGGTCTTGCATCTCTCCGATAAGCCCATAGTGCGAGAGGTATCGCAAGATTGGAATACGCACATCAGTTATGCCGAAGATGGCACGACCGTTGAAATCGTTCTGCTCGATGCCCGTGCGTCTGGCTTATTGCCATTTGAAGTTCTGCATGGACGTGCCGCTTGATGGTGCATTTGCGGCAGTGCGAGGCTGGACCCTTTAATTGATCGGGGCGCTTGGATTGAAGTTGCATACCGAGGCAAGTCACAGTTGATCAAGCTGGCGATGAGCGCCTTGAGCATGAGAGTTGCGGTTGTACCACGATGCCAAAGCGATTCTGCAGCTTATCCGAGCCTGGTTCCCTTTTTCACACGCAGGCATCGAACGACACACTGGTTGCCATAAAAGCAACCAAGGCACCGAGTCTCGCCGCGTTTGACTCGGATCCCGTATGGACAAACGCCAAAGCACTGAAGATTGAGCTTTCCGGTGGCAAAAATTTGCGGATGGCAGCGGGATGACGGATGCCTACCTGAAGGCGGTCTACACCGACGACACGTTGTACATGCTGATTCAGTATGCCGATCCGACCGATTCAGTGCTTCGTGCCCCTTTTCAAAAGCAGGCTGATGGCAGTTGGAAGAAGCTGAGTGACCCGGCGAACAAGGGTGGCGATGACAATGTGTACTACGAAGACAAGTGGGCCTTTCTCTGGCCGATTTGCGACTTCACGGCTCAGTTTGCCAAAGAAGGATGTGCGGTGACAGTCACGAAGGGGAGGGCAAGCCCTATGGCAACAAGTACGCCCCGAAGGAAGGTCAACTGGTCGACATGTGG
>CAZAGR010000250.1:0-4483 GCA_964484585.1 uncultured Propionivibrio sp.
GGCATGGGTAATCGGGGCGGCAACGGTCATGGCAGAAACTCCGAAAATAAACTGAATGCACCGCTTGAAGCCCGAAACCGATCGAGCATAAAGCTCGCAACCGTCTGCAGGGGCGGACTTCACGAATCATAAGACCAATCAAGCGCAATTGGGCTTGAAAAGCGCCTATTTGCGAGGCGATACGGTGGGCGGTGACTCTACCGACCCGCTTGCCTTGCCGTCAACCGCGCATGGCGCCTTTGCTGCGCCACAAACCGTGGCAACAAAACAACAGCGCGTGAAGGATTCGCGCGGCCATGCTCAAGCTTTCTCAGCACCCGTCGATATACTTAATATGAAACGGTTTTCACTGGGGGAGACCGAAATGCTGATGGTGATGGATATGAGTACAGGCAAAATCATTGCTGATGAGTTCGGCGAATTTGAGGACGAAGTATTGAATGCTGAGTGGACTCCGCCGGCTCGCATGGAGCCGCACATCGCCCTGCAACAAGTTCATCCAACCCCCCTGGAAAAGTTCGAGTTGGATGCTGAAGCGTTTCTCTGCATGATGTATCGCGCCCAGGCGTGACTGAGGCTTCCGTGAGTACGGCCGAGAGCACCCGAAAGGTGCTTGACAAGGATAGTCGGCGTGCCGATTTCCGACATATGGGTTCCATTCCCACCCGCTGGATGGATAACGATGTGTACGGCCACGTCAATAACGTCGTCTATTACAGCTATTTCGACACGATCATCAACGAATACCTGATTCGTGTCGGAGGACTGGACATTCAGGACGGCCGCATCGTTGGCTACTGCGTGGAATCACAGTGCCGCTACCACGCACCAATTACCTTTCCGGAAACGGTCGACGCGGCGTTGCGGGTCGCACATTTGGGCACGTCCTCCGTCCGTTACGAACTTGCCATGTTCCGACAGGGCGAGGAGGCTCCAGTCGCAACAGGTCATTTCGTCCACGTCTTCGTCGAGCGCGAGCACAACAAACCTGTCACCATACCCTCCAAGCTACGCTCCTGTCTTGAGCAGTTAGTTATTTTTGAATCCAATCGTTGATTTCATGATCAAAATTTTTAACCACGGCGACACTGCGAAAGCCATGATTAAAGACCACGCTTTTCTCCAACAATCAAACTGGCTTCATACTTGCTTGTGAACTTGCAGTAGACGTTTCAAAAGTATCTTCGCATTCTGTCCCGCTTTCTCGCTGCCGTTACTTGTTGCAAGGAGGATGTCGCCATGACGCAAGCTGCGATCCAGATTCCACTGGCCGATGTACGTCAAATCTACCGCGTGCGCGATGTCGAGCGCGCGCAGGACGACAGCCCGTCCAGTCGCAACGAAGCCTTGTCGGCTACCTACGAGAAAATGAAAAAGCTCGGCGGCGAGCGTTACCTGATCAAACCTTCCTCGACCGAAGCCCTTGACAGCCTCTACGATGACTGCCCGAATTTCGACGAGGTCATTGACGACCTCAAGAAGTACCTCGCACTCGCTGTATCAGGCAATGAGCCCATGCAGTTCACGCCAATCCTGTTGCTTGGCGAACCGGGAATCGGCAAGACCCACTTTGCCAAACGGCTCTCGGAAGTACTGGACACCGGCTATGAATTTGTCTCCATGAGTTCGCTGACCGCCGGCTGGATACTCTCGGGCGCCTCGAGTCAATGGACCAACTCCAAACCGGGCAAGGTGGCGGCAACACTCATCAACGGCGAATACGCTAACCCGCTGATGGTTTTGGATGAGGTCGACAAGGCTGGCGGCGATGCTCGTTACGATCCAATGGGCTCGCTCTACAGTCTGCTCGAGCGCGACACCGCAAAGAAATTCAAGGATGAGTTCGTCGAAATCGAGCTCGACGCCAGTCATGTAATGTGGATCTCCACAGCTAACGACGAACGCAGCCTGCCGCAACCCATTCTTAACCGGATGAACGTCTACAGCGTGCCGCGTCCGACCAAAGAGCAGGCGCAGATCATCGCCGACCGCCTGTATCGTCAGATCGTTGCCGAACACGATTGGGGATTTTCGCTCGAGCCACCGGACGAGATACTGGACAAACTCGCCGGCCTGCCGCCGCGTGACATGCGCAAGCGCTTGATGACCGCATTCGGCAACGCCAAAATGGCGGGGCGCAATGCTCTACTGGTCAGGGATCTGGATAATCCGCGCAATGCGCACGGGCCGGCTCGGATAGGTTTCTAGCCCTTAAAGCGCATGCACCCGATCGCCGCGGGCAAAACCGATCAAGGGTTCCGATAGCCCCCGGCCGAGTGCAATCACTTTGAACATTTCGCCCATTTCGCTGGGCGACAGCAAAATATTTACCGCTCCTTGGGCACCCAGCGCCGTGCCGCCATCGCCGACTTTCCTGTCCTGCAACAAGTCACCAATGCCGCAGTTGATCAAAAAGCTGGCTTGGTTGGCATAACCCATCACGCCCAGACCAGCGGCAAAACCTGCTTCGGCCACCGCCGTGAAATCCACATGCGAAGTTATATCGGATAGCCCGGGGTACCAGAAAGGATCATTGTGCACGCGATGGCGGTAATGGCAGCGCACGGTGCCGCCATCGCGTTGCGGGTGGTAAAGCTCATGCCGGGGCAGCCCGTAATCGAGCAACAACAAAGCTCCGCACTCAAGTCGTGAAGCCAGTTCGGTAACCCACGACCGCACGGCAAGGCTGATTTCACCTCGATAGGGTGCGGTGACGTCGAGGCCAGAGGCAGCCGATTCCAGCGATGCATCGATTTCGCCATCGCTCCAGCTCAGACGATCCCCAATCACACCGACACCGCATTCGTGCAACCCGACGGCAGTCCACCGCAGAACATGGGTCGGCATTGCATCGAGAACTTCATTGCCAATCAGGCAACCCGAAATGCGCTCTGGCAGTTCGTCGAGCCATTCGACCCGGTCGATCAGCGCGGGCGCATATTCTTTAACTGTGGCCCACTGCCGGGCGCGCAGCTCGCCGGACAGTTCGAGAATCAAATAGCGTCGAGGCAAGCAAGCGAGAGCCTCCAGCGCCAACAACATATCGGCCGCCAGCCGTCCACTGCCACCGCCAACTTCAATCACCACCGGTTCGGTACCGGTCGGAATTTGCCGCAGCACCTGGGCAACCTGCCGCGCCAATGATTGGCCGAACAAGGGCGTGAGTTCGGGCGCAGTAATGAAATCCCCCGCTTCACCAAATTTGTGCGAGCCCCCGCTGTAATAGCCCAAACCCGGTGCATACAAAGCCAATTCCATGTATCGGGCGAAAGACATCCAGCCGCCGCAGGCATCGATTTCAGCGGCAATGATTCGCGTCAAGGCGGCGCTGGCCGCGATGGCGTCACCCGACGGTGAAGGCAGTTCGCTCATTGCTTCAGGTACCATGTGTCTTAACAACAAGCGCCGCCATCGCCGACTCGCCATCGCGCTCACGCAGGCCGGCGACCACGCCGGCGCGATTTGATGCCGGCTGGTTCTGGCTGATTTTCCATTTGCCGACCAGGTGGGTGATCGAGATTTCGATACCGACGATTGCCTTCAGCATTGCATCAATGTAATCGGCTGGCGCATCTTCAATTCGCCAGGGCGCGGGCAAATCGGCTTCGTGTTGCCCCACCAGGACTGCCAGTTGCGCCCTCAACCAAAGCGGATCATCGACCACGCGCAGGCGGCCGCGCGCATGCACGGCGACGTAGTTCCATGTCGGCACGGCTTTGCCGTGGTCGTGCTTGCTCGGATACCACGAAGGTGAAATATAGGCTTGCGGACCGTGAAAAATCGCCAAGATATCTGCGTGTGGCAGATGCTGTTGCCACAATGGATTGGCACGCGCGACATGGCCGATCAGCACGCCATGCGGCGAGTCCGCTGACTTGGCAGAAATATCCAGATGCAAGGGAATGTGATCCGCTTGCGGACCCGCAGCAGTGGACGTGACCAGAGTTGCCAAGGGGTTTGCACACATAAAATCATGCAGAACTTCAGGCCGGTTCTCGGTGAAATGCGCAGGCAGGTACATGGCACGTCCAGTCTGAGTGGTGAGCCGGCATTGTAAGATGCCGCCCCATGACCACGATTAATCACGCCCGTCGTTTTGGCGGCATCGAAAGGCTGTACGGCGCCGGAGCACTGCACCATGCGGCGCACGCGCATGTGGTGGTGATCGGCATTGGTGGTGTCGGTTCCTGGGCGGCAGAGTCGCTGGCCCGCTCCGGGATCGGGCGACTCACCTTGATCGATCTGGATCACATTGCCGAATCAAACATCAACCGGCAAGTGCATACGCTCGAATCGACGCTGGGAGCGGCCAAGGTGGCGGCGATGAAGGCCCGAATTCTGGATATCAATCCGGACTGCCGGGTTGACACAATTGAAGAGTTCATCGACGAGGAAAATGTCACCACGCTGGTGACGCCATGCCATGCCGTGATCGACGCCATCGACAATGTGCGCGCCAAGGCGGCGCTGATCGCTCATTGCC
>CAZAGR010000251.1:0-4471 GCA_964484585.1 uncultured Propionivibrio sp.
TGATTTGTTGTGAATTTTAGTGCTTGTTGTACTATGAATTTGGTATGTCGTTTGATGTCGGGCGAGATAGTCACGCTGCCCGTTTCGTCGCCGGTACCCTTGACGCAGTATTTGCGCAAACATTCCGGCGGCAGACCGCGCACGCGGTCCAGCCAGTAGGTACCTTTCTGCGCCGTCGCCAGGACCGCCGTGGATATGTCGGATCCGGTTACGGTCCATTGGGCGTTGATGCCGAGCTTTTCGGCCAGCACGAAAGAGATGGTGTAAATTTCTTCGCCGGTGCTCGATGCTGCGCTCCAGACATCAAAGGATTTCCCCGCCGGATGTTGCGGCAGAATCGAGCTGACCATGAAATCAAAATGAGCCTGCTCGCGGAAAAAGTATGTTTCGTTGGTGGTCAGCATATCGACCATGATTTGCAGCTCGGCCTGTTGTGCCGGATGGGTCACCATGCGATAGTAGGCGTCGAACGAGGCAATCTGATGATGGCGCAGACGGCGATTCAGGCGCCCGACCATCAGCGTCTTCTTCGAATCAGCCATGTTGATCCCGGCAATCTTGTAAATCAACTGCCTAAACTGGCTGAAATCGGCATCATTGATTGTGGTGGGCAGGTCTAGGCTCATAATTGTCGGCATGAAACAGGTTCGATTGATTTTTCACCCTGGGCTGGCGATCTGGCACTATTTGAAATCAAAGCTTACAGTATCGACTTGGGTCTGAAAATCAGTCTGATCATACTTCGCTTGAAGGGACTAGTGAACAATTGAACGATTCTGAACGACTGCGCCATATTCTGGAAATTCATCGGCGTATCAGCACTGAACGCGAGCTCGATCGACTGGCTGAATGCGTCATGGCTGAGGTGTCCATGTTGCTGGATGCGGATCGCAGCACGCTGTTTCTGTTCAACTGGGAGGCGATGGAGTTGCGCACCCATGCGGCGCAAGGCTTGGCACGCGAGCTGACCGTACCGTTGCGTATGGGAATTGTCGGAACGGCGCTACTGCGCCGCGAACTGCTTAATGTGACCGGAGCCTACAGTCATCCCTATTTCAACCCCGAAATTGATCATTCGCTGGGCTACACCACCGACAGCGTGCTGGTCGCACCGATGGTGTCCAGTGATGGCCGTGTTTTGGGCGGCGTACAGTTGATCAATAAGGCGGCCGGGCGTTTTACGGCGGAGGACGGTGTCCTGCTGTTAGCGACCGCAGCGCGTATCGCTCATTGGATCGAAACCGATACGATCTATCCGGCGGGTGCCGAGGCGGAGGTTGTTGATATCCGTAATCGGGTCAATTGCGATCGGGGGACCGTCTTTGGCCTGGAGGCAAGTACCGGCCGCCTGGTTTCCATCTATGCCGACGGTGGTGAGGGTCGGCCGTTGTCGCTGAATATGAAACTGGGCATTGCCGGGACGGTGGCTGTCACTGGCCAGAGCTTGCGAATTGACGATGCCTGGGAAGATCCGCGTTTTGATCGCCGGGTCGACCAACGGAGCGGTTACCGGACACGCACGATGTTATGCGTAGCACTAAAGAACGGTGCGGGACAACCGGTGGGTGTTATACAAGCGATCAATAGTCACCATGGAGATTTTTCGAGCGAGGACCTCGCGATGCTGGAGGCTGTCGCCGGTGTGGTCGCCATCGCGATTGAAAACGCGATGATGTTTGCGGAGGATGAGCGTCAGTTTCGGAGTTTGCTGGTCGCCATTACTGCGGCTTGCGACGCGGCAGTTCCCGCGTTGGCAGGGCATGCGGTGCGGACGTCTGGATTGGCAGTGGCATTGGGTCGCCGTTTGGGCCTGTCGGCGGAGGAGCTAGATGTGCTTGAAGTGACCGCCCTGCTTCACGACCTCGGCATGTTGGGAGTTGATACGAACGTGTTGCATAAGAAGGATAAGCTCACCGGCAATGAGGTCGATGCGGTCCGGCAACATGCAAAGTTCACCGAGACCCTGTTGCAGTCCATTCACTTCACGCGCAAATACCGTCAGGTCCCGGTGATCGCCGCGTCACATCACGAGGCCTTGAATGGAAGCGGTTACCCCCGAGGCCTGGTGACGGCGGAGATTCCTTTCATGAGCCGGATTCTGACTGTAGCCGATGCCTATACCGCTCTGGTGGCGTTACGCCCGCACCGCTTGCCACTGAGTTCCAACGCGGCACTGGCGGAGCTTGAAGTGGCCGGCTCTGGCAAGTTCGACGAAAGCGTGCTTGTTGCGTTGCGACAGCATCTGTTGGAAGCTGCACCTGCAGAAGCTCCTGCAACCACCACATCGCGTGATCGGCAAGTCGCGTGACGCTCGATCGAGCTTCTGCTGCGCTGGGCAACGTTACCGACTCCGAGGAGGTCGAAGCCCAAGTTAATCAAATCGTGCATAGCTTCGCACCCGGGCACGATCTTGAGCGCATCGGACAGACATTCTTGCTGCTGCGCAACGCGTTCAACGGCAAACTTGCCGGCTACAACTCGCTCAAGACCCCGTATCACAACACCACACACACTAATGAGGTTGTGCTCTGTTCGGCACGCATGCTGCATGGCTTGCACCTGGCCGGGAGGGGGCTCGACGCGGAGCACATTGATGCGGCATTGATGGGCGCCCTGCTGCACGACATCGGTTATCTGATGACCGATCAGGAGGCGAGCGGAACGGGCGCACAATTCACGTCAACCCATGTCAATCGCGGGGTGGAATTTGCCAAGCGATACTTGGTGGACCTTTCGCCAAGCTTGTTGAACTCCACCGTCAAGGTCATTCAGGTTACGGATCACCGTCAGCATCCGGATTGGGTCCGGTTTGACAATCCGCAACAACAGTTGGCTGCGTTTGCCACAGCCACTTCGGATCTGGTCGGGCAAATGGCGAACCGCGAATATCTTGAACGGCTGTTGTATCTGTATTTTGAATTTCAGGAAGCGAATCTCGGTGGTTTTGTCGATGTACATGACTTGCTGGAGAAGACCACCAGCTTTTATCGCATGACGCGCAATCGGCTGGACAACGATCTGGCCGGACTCACGCCCTTGCTAGGCCGGCACTTTGCCGCAGCACAGGGCGTAGGGCGAAATTTTTACGCCGAATCCATTGACCAAAACCTCTCCTATCTCCACCAGATGGTCAGCGAGAGCCGCGAGAGCCGCTTGAACATGCTCAAACGCGGTGGCATCGTTGATGAAGTCGGTAATCGTGTACCCGATCCGGAATGACCGTTCGGTAGCGCAGCGACGCCGTCCCGCCAGAGCCGACTTTTCCTTTTCTCCTGAACCATTTCGGCGCGTCCCTGATGAACGGGGGATGTCATGGCCGATGAACAGGTCAGTCTCTGGTCAGCACTAGCTCACGGCGCGACGATCACCCAACGCCCGGTGCCAAGCGCCAAGTTCAGCCAAGCCCTAGCGGTTCTCAATCTCAGGTAACCGCAAATACCGAACCACCCCAATCACCGCAATCGCAAACACGATATGCACGCAAAGCACCGGTGGCCAGCCCAGCAGGTAGATCACGTCGTTGGCCAAGCTGGCTTTGAAGGGGCCGCCGCCAAAGGCGAGGCCACGGGTGCCGAAAATAGTGTTGGCCATGGCTGGCAACGTGAACATCCAGCCGGTGATCAGCGCTGCCCAAAACAGCAGCGTGAATTGCTTTTTGGATAGACACATAAACTGCCCGCCAAAGGCCAGCGCCATCAGCAACAAGCCTTGGGTAATCGCCTCCATGTGGCCCATCCGGTAGGCGCGTGAATCGCCGGGAATCTGTACATCGATTTGTACCGGCAGCGGCCACAACACGATTTGCTCCAGCAGGTGAAAAAACCACGCCCAGCCAAACAAGATGCCGGCGATAAACAGACCAAGGCCGTTGAGAAAAAACAGCGCTTGCTGACGTTTGCTGATGGTTTGCATTTCGCTCATGGTAATCCCTGCGGCATGGATGTTCCTTTAGCGAAGTCTAGGCCGCCACCGGCAGTGGAACCGGGCCGGCGAGTCGTGCCGTGTCCAGCTTCGCCGCGCCAGCCGGGTTGTCGCGAAACAGAGCCGCCCAGGCCAAGCCCCAGGCCGGGTCGGCGATCTGGCGCGGGTGATAACCAGGCCGGAGAATGCGCAACCATTTGGGCAGGATGTTGAACAGCACACGGTAAATTACTTTGGTCAACGCCCAATGGCTGGCGAGCGAGCGCGACAGCCCGTCTTCCTTGAGCAGCGTGTGATAGCCCTGCCGCGTGCGCCAGAAAATATGCGCGGTGGCGTAGATCAAACCGCTGATGCGCAGCATATAGCCCGGGTGCAGGTGGTGCAACACATCATAGGCCACGCTCTTGTGTTCGATCTCTTCGACAAAATGCCACAACACCAAGGATGCTACGGCAGGCTTGCTGCCGCCAAACAGATACACGCGGTCTTCTATCAGCATCTGCCCGATCACCAGCGCCATCGCCTCAAAGCCCTCGGCGTAGGCCAGGTT
>CAZAGR010000252.1:0-4460 GCA_964484585.1 uncultured Propionivibrio sp.
CCGCACACACCCCCACCCCATTCTGCACTGACGCCATGACCACCCCCTCATCCACCACGCACCGCCATATTCGCCTGCTGATTCTTGGCTCCGGTCCGGCCGGCTTCAGCGCTGCGGTGTATGCCGCCCGCGCAAACCTGAAGCCGGTGCTGATTACCGGCATTGCGCAAGGCGGGCAATTGATGACCACCACGGATGTAGACAACTGGCCGGCCGACGCCGATGGCGTGCAAGGGCCGGATTTGATGGCGCGTTTCGAAAAGCACGCGACACGATTCGAGACGGAAATGATTTTTGATCATATCCATACGGTCAAACTGGACGAAAAACCGATGCGACTGCTCGGCGACAATGGCGAATACACCTGTGACGCGCTCATCATTGCCACCGGCGCCTCGGCCCAGTATCTGGGCATTCCATCGGAAGAGACGTTCGCCGGCAAGGGCGTCTCTGCCTGCGCCACCTGCGATGGTTTCTTCTACAAGAATCAGGAAGTCGCCGTAGTCGGCGGTGGCAACACGGCGGTCGAAGAAGCGCTCTACCTGTCGAATATCGCCAGCAAGGTCACGGTGGTGCATCGGCGTGACAAGTTCCGCGGCGAAAAAATCCTGCAGGACAAGTTGTTTGAGAAGGCGAAGGCCGGCAAGGTCGTCATCAAGTGGAACACCACGCTGGACGAAGTACTAGGCGACAAGACTGGAGTGACTGGAATGCGCGTTAAAAATGTGCAAAACGGTGCGACGGAGGACATCACCTTGCGCGGCGTATTCATCGCCATCGGACACAAACCGAATACGGACATCTTTGCCGGACAACTGGGAATGGAAGGCGGCTACATCATCACCAAGGGTGGTCGCCACGGTGACGCAACAGCCACTACCGTGCCGGGTGTGTTTGCGGCCGGCGATGTGCAGGATCACATTTATCGTCAAGCCGTCACCAGTGCCGGTACCGGCTGCATGGCGGCTCTGGATGCAGAGCGCTACCTCGACAGCCTCGGTTTGGCTGGATAAAGTGGCCTCCCGGCACGGGCCGGAGGCTGCGGCCAAACAGAATTCAACCCGGCGTCGGCCGACTCCGCTTGCCGGCATCAGCGCGGAAGCGCGCGCCGAGTTCCGCATCGAGGTGGCTGACGCGATCCCGCTAATAAGCGATCGGGTCCATCACGAACCGCCGCCCGCGCCGGCGTGGCCTCGCCAGACACAACTTGAAAAATCCGCAGTCCTGGCCGAGTCGCTGAACGGTGATGATCTGGTTGACCTGCAACTTGAAGGCGGCGATCAAGCGGCCTGGGCCCGCCGCGGGCTGCAACGGTCAGTGCTACGCGATTTGCGCCGCGGCCGATGGGTAGTGCAGGCGAAGCTCGATTTGCATGGCATGAACCGGGAAGAGGCACGTTATGCGGTTGGTGGCTTTCTCACCGATTGCCTTCGCCGGCCATGTCGCTGTGTGCGCATCGTTCACGGCAAAGGACTGAGCTCTCCCGGCCGAGAACCCGTGTTGAAAAAACTGGTGCACAGCTGGCTGTCGCAACGCAAAGAGGTACTGGCATTCTGTCAGGCACGCGCAGCTGAAGGCGGCGCCGGAGCAGTCATCGTATTATTGGCGGCGCAGTAAACACGCGCTACACATCAAGCTATTTCGACGCCACGATCCAGTCGTCGATCACCTGCTCCAATACGGCCAGCGGAAGATTGCCGTTCTGCAGTACGACATTGTGAAACTGTTTCAACGAAAACTTGGTACCAAGCGCCTTCTGCGCCTTGCCGCGAAGTTCGAGTATGCGCAACATGCCGATCTTGTAGGCGCACGCCTGCCCTGGCAGGACAACATAGCGCTCGACTTCCTGCGCACCGATACCGTAGTCGATTGCCTGTTGACGCGTCCATTTCATCGCATGCAAACCCGTATCAACGACCAGTCGCTTGGCACGGAAAAGCTCGGCATCAAGTTGCCCTAGACGGCCTTTGATATCGCCGTCATACCAGTTGTTTTCAGCAGCCAGTTGCTCCGAATAGAGTGCCCAGCCCTCGGCATAGGCAGGACCGCCGGTGAATATCTGGTCGCGTCGGTAGCGCGGCAGACTTTCGGTTTCTTGCAGTAACGCAATCTGAAAATGGTGTCCAGGCACGCCCTCATGGTATGCCAGCGTGCGCATTCCGGTGATGTGGAAGCTTGGGCCAGGCAGCGGTGCCCAGAAGATGCCCGGCCGTGTGCCGTCCTTGGCCGGCCCGGCGTCCTGGGCGGCGGCCGTTTTCTCTGTAAACGGTGGCTCGCGGGTGACGATAATCGGCGCTTTCGGCATTACGTCGAACAGGTCCTTCGATCGTCGTTCGGCATCGCGCATGATTTCCTCGAATCGAGCCAGCAACGCCGGGCGTGGATCGGCCTCGCTGGGTTGCGAATCCGCATCGAGCCGTGCCATTCTTTCCTTGATGTCCCCTTTGTGGTAGCCCAACTGATGCAGCAGACCGTCCATTTGCTTTTCAATACGGATCACTTCGCTCCGGCCAAGCTCGTGGATCTGCGCCGGCGAATAGTCGGTCGTGGTGTTGCGGCGCAATTCATAAGCGTAGGCGCGTGCGCCACCCGGCAGTCGCCAGAGGCCGGCATCGGCGGTGGTACGGGACAATTGGTCCTGCAGCAAGGCCTGCGCACGACGGAACGCCGGAATCACCGATCCGGCTACGATCGCTTCTGCGCTGCCGACCAGCTTCGCACGATCCTCGGCCGAAATACTTTGCAACTTTGCAGCACGTTCGTCGAGTGACGCAACGAGCACATTCTTCGCCGGCGAGTCGGCCAGGAAGCGAGCGAACTGGCCGAGCGAAGCTTCGGTAATAAAACGTGGCATCAGAAATCCGCGCGTCGATGCGTCCCTAGCCTGACCAATACCATTGTCGATCTGCGTCGCCACCTGCGCCAGACGCGCAAGGTAGTTTTCTATGTCACCGCGGTTGCGAACCGGATGAATCTGGCTCAGAAAATTGATCAGCCCGACATGCAGACCGCGAAACTGGTTAAAGGGAAAATCAAAATCAGCGAACGGCTCCGAATCCACCGTGGTCTTCAGCGACCACTCAATCACCGCCGCCGACGCACGTTGTTGGCGATCGAGCGTGCTGCGATCAAACCTCGCCAATTGCGCCAGCGCCGTCCTCGCAGCAGCAATGCGCCCGGCGCGATATTCTGAAGTGTTAGGCGTGAGCTGGCGGTCAAGCAGATCCTGTTCACTTTGCGGCAGGTATTGTCGACGGGTGGAGCCGTTCGGATCCGCGCGCATGCGCTCAACGGCAATACCCTCGGACCACTCGTCAAAGGATAGGGCAAACGCAGCACATGGCGTGGCGATCGCAAGCAGCAGGCCATAGAGACGGATGAATTTCATGGCATATGGCCGCTCAGATTGCCGCTTCGTCTGTCTCGCCAGTGCGGATCCGCACAATTTGTTCGACAGAAGTGACGAAGATCTTTCCGTCGCCAATCTTTCCGGTTCGTGCCGCCTTCACAATGGCATCGATGGCAGGTTCGACTGTCTCATCGCCAACCACAATCTCAATCTTGATTTTCGGCAGAAAATCGACGACGTACTCGGCACCACGATACAGTTCAGTGTGTCCTTTCTGTCGCCCGAAACCCTTGACCTCCGTCACCGTTAGTCCGGAAATACCAATTTCAGACAAGGCCTCGCGCACCTCATCGAGCTTGAAGGGCTTGATGACGGCTTCAATTTTTTTCATGAGTCAGATCTCCGGGAAGTGGGTACGAATGAGGTCAATACTCATCCACATATAGGGATGTTATCGGATAGCGCCAGTCCTTGCCGAATCCGCGTCGCGTTACGCGAATACCGACCGGCGACTGGCGGCGCTTGTATTCATTCTTCTTGAGCAAGCCCACAACCCTGACGACATCCGCCTCGGCGTAGCCGCTGTCAATGATCTGTCGCGGCGACTCGTCACGCTCCATGTACGCAGCGATGATCGCATCGAGCACTTCATAGCTGGGCAGACTGTCCTGATCCGTCTGCCCGGGCTTTAACTCGGCCGATGGCGCTCGCGTGATGATGTTCTGCGGAATCACGTCGGAAATTGTGTTCCGGTACTCCGCCAGCCTATAGACGAAGGTCTTGAACACATCCTTGATTACCGCAAAGCCGCCCGCCATGTCACCATACAAGGTAGCATAGCCGACGGCCATTTCGCTTTTGTTGCCCGTCGTGAGAACGATGCGACCGGTACGATTTGAAAGTGCCATCAGCAACATGCCGCGGATGCGCGCTTGCAGATTTTCGTCCGTCGTGTCCCAGGCCGGCTTGGCGCCAAGAGCTGAAAAAGTCGGCGCTAGCGACACGGCGTACTCATCCATCAAGGCACCGATACCGATCTCGTCGTACTGCACGCTCAAGCGTTGCACCATGTCGCGTGAATCATCCAGACTCATCTGTGCCGTGTAGGGTG
>CAZAGR010000253.1:0-3106 GCA_964484585.1 uncultured Propionivibrio sp.
AGGCATGACCGACATGTTTGTACTGCTGCAGCGGCCCAACGCGGGCGACGACTTGCAAGCGATCAAAAAAGGCATCATCGAACTTGCCGACATGGTGGTTTTCAATAAGGCCGATATCGATCCCATGGCTTCGCAACTCGCCGTCGCGCAGATGCGATTGGCGCTAACCATGTTGCGCCATACCTCGCCTAACTGGTCGCCACCGGTTATCAGTCTGTCGGCGCTGAAGCAGGATGGGCTAGTTGATTTTTCCCAGACTATCGGGGAGTTTCATCTTAAGATGCAGTCCACCGGCGAGTTTGATGAACGGCGCACGCATCAAGCTCTGGCGTGGATGGAGCAACAAATCGATGCCGGGTTGCGCCGTAATTTTCATCAGCATCCGGCAGTGGTTGCGGCACTGCCAGAGGTTTCACAGGCGGTCGAACGTGGCAGCATGACGCCGACTGCCGCCGCACAGCGCTTGTTGGCGTTGGCCAGAAGCGGGTAAAGACGACTGTAGAACATAGCAAAGAATTAATCGGGAGACTTGACCATGCATGAAATCATCGACCAGCTCGACGAAAAGCGCCGACGCGCCGCACTTGGCGGCGGGCAAAAACGCATCGATTCGCAGCATTCCAAGGGAAAGCTAACGGCCCGTGAGCGTATTGATCTGCTACTCGACGACGGCACTTTTGAAGAATGGGACATGTTCAAAGAGCATCGCTGCGTGGACTTTGGCATGGAGGAAAGCCATATTCCCGGTGATGGTGTGGTGACAGGGTATGGCACCATCAACGGTCGCATGGTGTTCGTGTATTCGCAGGATTTCACCGTTTTCGGCGGCGCGCTGTCAGAAACGCACGCGGAAAAAATCTGCAAGGTCATGGAGCACGCAATGAAGGTCGGCGCTCCTGTCATTGGTTTGAACGATTCCGGCGGTGCGCGTATCCAGGAAGGCATCGCGGCGCTCGGCGGCTACGCTGATGTATTTCAGCGCAACGTCATGGCGTCGGGTGTCATCCCGCAAATCTCCCTGATCATGGGTCCCAGCGCCGGCGGTGCGGTGTATTCGCCGGCGATCACCGATTTCATCTTCATGGTCAAGGATACGTCCTACATGTTTGTCACCGGCCCGGAAGTGGTCAAGACCGTGACCCATGAGGAAGTTACCGCGGAAGAGTTGGGCGGCGCCATCACGCACACCAGCAAATCGGGTGTGGCCGATCTGGCGTTTGACCACGACGTTCAGGCACTGGTGATGCTGCGGCGCTTCTTCGACTTTCTGCCACTGAATAATCGAGAGAAACCACCGGTGCGCATGACCAGAGACCCGGCCGATCGGCTTGATCATTCGCTGGATACGCTGGTGCCGGATAATCCCAACAAGCCTTATGACATCAAGGAACTGATCGTCAAAATGGTGGATGACACGGATTTCTTCGAGTTGCAGCCGGATTACGCGAAAAATATCGTCATAGGCTTCGCCCGCATGGAAGGTCAGACCGTTGGCATTGTCGCCAACCAGCCAATGGTTCTGGCCGGTTGCCTCGACATCAAGTCGTCCATCAAGGCTGCCCGTTTCGTTAGGTTTTGCGACGCATTCAATATTCCGATCATCACGCTGGTCGATGTTCCGGGTTTCATGCCGGGCACCTCGCAGGAATACAGCGGGATCATCAAGCACGGCGCCAAGCTACTGTATGCCTACGCCGAATGCACCGTGCCAAAGGTCACTCTGATTACGCGCAAGGCGTACGGCGGAGCCTACGACGTCATGGCATCCAAGCATCTGCGCGGCGACGTCAATTTTGCCTGGCCTTCGGCCGAGATCGCCGTGATGGGGCCGAAGGGTGCGGTCGAAATTATTTTCCGTGAGGAAAAAGGCGACCCGGTGAAAGTGGCCGAGCGTGAAGCCGAATACAAGGCCAAGTTTGCCAACCCCTTTGTTGCCGGCGCACGCGGTTTTATCGACGATGTGATCATGCCCAATGAAAGCCGCAAACGCATCTGCCGCAGTCTGGCCATGCTGCGTGGCAAGAATATCCAGAATCCGTGGCGCAAGCACGGCAATATTCCGCTGTGAAAATCATTAACCACGGGGGACACGGGGAGCACGGGGAAGATCAAAATCTTGCCTGTGCTCCCCGTGTCCCCCGTGTTCCCCGTGGTGAAAGGGTTTAAGCATGTTCAAGAAAATATTGATCGCAAATCGCGGCGAAATTGCCTGCCGTGTTATCAAGACCGCCCGCAAAATGGGTATCGCGACGGTCGCTGTTTATTCCGATGCCGACCGCGATGCGCTGCATGTCGAACTCGCCGATGAGGCGGTGTGTATTGGGCCGGCACCGTCCAAAGAGTCTTACCTGGTCATGGAAAAGATCATTGACGCCTGTAAAAAGACGGGCGCCGAAGCGGTCCACCCGGGTTACGGCTTCCTTTCCGAAAATGCCGAGTTTTCACGCCGGCTCGAAGAAGCCGGAATCATTTTTATCGGCCCCAAGCATGAGTCGATTGGCGCCATGGGCGACAAGATCGCGTCGAAAAAACTCGCCAACAACGCCAAGGTCAATTGCATACCCGGTTACAACGAAGCAATTGACCGGCCTGAGCAGGCGGTGGAAATCGCCAAAGGCATCGGCTACCCGGTGATGATCAAGGCTTCGGCCGGCGGCGGCGGCAAGGGCCTGCGGGTGGCTTACAACGACCGGGAAGCACATGAAGGCTTTGCTTCCTGCAAGACCGAAGCGCTGAATGCATTTGGTGACGATCGTGTGTTCATCGAAAAATTTGTCGAAGAGCCGCGGCACATCGAAATTCAGGTCCTTGGCGATGCCCATGGCAACACTGTTTATCTACATGAGCGTGAATGTTCGATCCAGCGTCGTCATCAGAAAGTGATTGAAGAAGCTCCCTCGCCCTTCCTTGATCCGGCGACACGCAAGGCGATGGGCGAGCAGGCCGTGGCTTTGGCCAAGGCCGTTAACTACCAGAGTGCGGGGACGGTCGAATTCGTCGTCGGCAAAGACAAGAGTTTTTACTTTCTCGAGATGAATACACGGCTTCAGGTTGAGCATCCGGTGACCGAACTCATTACCGGTGTGGATCTGGTCGAACTCATGAT
>CAZAGR010000253.1:3206-4456 GCA_964484585.1 uncultured Propionivibrio sp.
GCCGCGGCGATTCATGGTCGATTTGTGCACCGTAACGCGACGATTTCCGGGCAGATGCCGGGCCATGAATATAAGCCGGGCAACGAGTATGTGGTCTTGTACGATGGCAAACGTTACCCGGTCACGGTCAAGTCCGAGCATGGTGGCTGGATTATTACCGCGGGTGACAGCACCTATGCGATCCGCTCAACGTGGCAGCCCGGAGATTTGCTGGCGCGTGGCACGCTGAACGGGCAAACGATGTGCATGCAGATCGAACGCATCGGCCTGATTTACCGCCTTTTCCACTGGGGCGTGCAGGCCGATCTTCAGGTGATGTCGGCGCGGGCCGCCGATTTGCTGGCACTGATGCCGGTCAAGGTCGCTCCGGATATGTCGAAATTCCTGCTCTCCCCAATGCCCGGTTTGCTGACTCATTTGGCGGTTGTCGCCGGACAGGAAGTCAAGGCCGGCGAGATTCTTGCCAAGATCGAGGCCATGAAAATGGAAAATGTGTTGAAGGCCGAGCGCGACTGCGTTGTCGACAAAGTCATGGTTCAACCGGGCGAAAGTCTGGCGGTCGATCAGGTCATCATCGCCTTCAAGTAAGTAAAGTCGGCGGTGGCGGGACGGCGTTCCATTGGTGGAGCGCCTGCAAAAACCAGCGACGTCCAGCCTCGAATTATCCGGCAACGCTTTCGGGTGTTCAGCGGTCCGCCGCCGCGGTTAGCGATTGTTTGTGCGCTGATGCACCAATGCACTGTGCCTCCAGAGCCAGCAAGAATCGTTTGGTGTCCAATCCGCCGGCATAGCCCGTGAGGGCTCCGCCCTTGCCGATCACACGATGGCACGGGACGATGATGCTGATCGGATTCCTGCCATTGGCGGCACCGACCGCGCGCACGGCCGATGGTCGCTCAATTGAAATCGCTTGCTCACCATAGCTGCGCGTTTCGCCATACGGGATCGAGCTCAATGCCGCCCAGACGCGTTGCTGAAACACAGTGCCCAGCCCCGCTACCGGCACGGAAAAGGCGCGCAGCTTGCCGGTGAAGTAGGCATCAAGTTCGCTCAATGCCAGATTTATTACCGGATGGTCCGGTCCGTGCAGCCAATCAGAGTGTGCCTCGGGAACGTATTTGCCCTGCTTTATGTGAAGTCGGAGGAGTGCTGTTGCATTGGCGACCAGCAGCAGCTCGCCAATAGGTGACGCGTGTGTTCTGTAGTGTAGGGTCATGTCAATCTCTCAAGAGGTTCGGTGCGGTCGAGGC
>CAZAGR010000254.1:0-4448 GCA_964484585.1 uncultured Propionivibrio sp.
GATGGTTAGTCTGCGTGGTGCCCTGGTGCCGGTAATCAATCTCGCTGACTACATTGGCATGGCGCCCGATTCACCACGCGAAATCATGATCGTGACCGAATACAACGGGCACACGCAGGGTTTTCTGGTTGAGTCGGTAGACACTATTTTGCGCCTCGATTGGTCTCAGATGCGCGTCCCGCCCGAGATGCTCACGGCAAATCTGGGCGGCCTGGTCACCGCAGTTACTGAGCTGGCCGACAACAGGCTGGTCATGATGCTCGACGTTGAGCGTGTCCTCGCAGAAACCGCGAAACGTGACGACACGCTGGTATTCAATGCCATCGCGCCTTTGACTGATCAACATCTAACGGTGCTTTATGCCGACGACTCTTCGGTCGCGAGAGGGCAGATCCAACGAACTCTTGATGCCATGGCGGTGAAGGGTATTCCGGCGATCAACGGTCGCGCCGCGTGGGATGAACTGCTGAAAATTGCGGATTACGCGGGAAGCATCGGAAAACCGGTCAAGGAGCTTGTTAATCTCATTTTGACCGACGTTGAAATGCCGGAAATGGATGGTTACATTCTGACCAAAAACGTCAAGGCAGACGTACGGTTTGCCGGAATACCAATTTTGATGCATTCGTCGCTTTCGTCGATGGCGAACCAGCAAATGGGTAAATCGATGGGCGTTGATGAGTATGTTGCCAAGTTTGAACCGCAACGACTGGCCGAAACTCTGACGCGGTTGCTGCTGCGCCAGAATCCTGCCGAGTTGGCCGTTAACTGATCGCCGATCCTGATACAGAAGCACGCCCAGACTTGAACGCTGATTGACACGCAAGGATAGCCATGAACTCTGTTTCTTCCGGTAGCAGCCATTCGACCAGCGGGTCGAACTCAATGCTTGAGAATATAGATGCGAGAACCAAACTGGCCGGCTCCAACAAGATGGAGATTCTGCTGTTCTCGCTGGGCACCCACGAACTGTTTGGCATCAATGTATTTAAGGTGCGTGAAGTCAGCAAGACGCCCATGATCACCAAGGCGCCCAACATGCCGGCGGGCGTGGAGGGCTTGATCAGTCTGCGCGGCAATGTGATTCCCGTCCTGCAGCTTTCCCGTGTAATGGGGCTTGCCGATGCACCCAGCGAGCGCGGCGGGTCAATGATGGTCACGGAATACAGCAAACGGACGCTGGGATTTCTGGTTCATGGCGTTGACCGGATTATTCGCGTCGATTGGGAAAAGGTTCGGGCACCCGAATCCGTTGTTTCCGGTGGGGCGCAACTTTACATTACCGCTATTACCGAGCTCGCAGACGGCAAACTGGTTTCGATTCTGGATGTCGAGCAGATTATGGCCAATACCTTTGGTGAAGGGGTGATCGGGCAGATCGAAAAGATGAGTGACGCCGATGATCTGAATGTGTTTTTCGTTGATGACTCGTCAGTGGCGCGCAAGAAGATTGGCGAAATTCTGGACAAGTTGGGAGTCAAGCATAAGCATGCACAGAACGGCATGGAGGCGTGGACCCGCCTGTCCGGTATGGCCTCGCATGCCCAGGCGCTAGGCCGCAGCGTCAGGGAGGAATTGAATTTGATTCTGGTGGATGCGGAAATGCCGGAGATGGATGGTTATGTATTGACCAAACATATCAAATCGGATGTGCGGTTTGCCGGCATTCCCGTGGTTATGCATTCCTCGCTGTCGTCCGAGGCCAACCGGGCGATGGGCGCCAGTGTGGGCGTTGACTCGTACGTTGCAAAATTCGACGGTGATGTATTGGCTGAAACCTTGCGTCAGATGCTGATCAAGACCACCCGGGACTGAATTTGCAGCGCGAACGCGTGGTGAAGTAAGAGACTGTGGAGAACTGAATGGCAATAGATCCAACAAAATTTAAATATCTGGTTGTCGATGATTTTTCGACGATGCGTCGTATTGTTCGCAATTTGATGAAAGAGCTCGGCTTCACTAATGTAGAGGAGGCTGAAGACGGTGCCGTCGCGCTGCAGAAGCTGCAAAGTGGTGGCAACTTCGATTTCGTGGTCACTGACTGGAACATGCCGAATATGGACGGTCTGACCCTATTGCAGTCCATCCGTGCCGACCCGGCCTTGCGGCACTTGCCCGTTCTCATGATTACTGCCGAAGCCAAAAAGGAGAACATTGTTGCAGCGGCGCAGGCCGGTGCCTCAGGATATATCGTCAAGCCGTTCACCGCAGCGACACTGGGCGAAAAACTGAACAAGATCTTCGAAAAAATGAACAAAGACGGCTAGGCCGCCTCTTCAGGGACAGACGATGGTTAACTCAACGACACCGGATGGTAGCGATTCAGAGGACTTGCAGTCCTTGTTCGACAGTATTGCCGGCAGCGCCCGCAAGCCGCCGACACCCGCTCCTGAATCCGGCGGCAACGGCGATTGTGACGATTTGCAGGATCTGTTTGATAGCATCGCGGCTGACGCGTCAGCAGGCGCGGGGGGTGCCGTCGAAAACGCTGATCCGCAGGAGGCCGTGTTCAATCGTCTGGGCAAGATGGCCCGTCAATTGCACGACAGCTTGCGTGAGCTGGGCTACGACCAGGCCTTACAAAGTGTGGCGCAGAACGCCATCCCCGATGCGCGTCAGCGCCTCACTTATATTGCCCAGATGACCGAGCAGGCAGCCTCCAAGGTCTTGAATGCGGCTGACATAGCCAAGCCGATACAGGACGAGTTGGCGGGCCGCTCGACTGCGCTTTCGGTGCGCTGGGACAAGATGTTTGCCAACCAATTGTCCGTCGATGAGTTCAAGGTGCTGGCTCAAGACACGCGCGGTTTCTTTGGCGAGGCACCAGCGAAACTTGAGGCCACCAATGCGCAGTTGCTGGAAATTGTCATGGCGCAGGACTTTCAGGACTTGACCGGTCAGGTGATAAAGAAAGTTGTCGATCTTGTTCAGCAGCTGGAAACGCAATTGCTCAACGTGTTGGTTGAAGTCATGCCCGAAGCGCGTAAGGCCGAGGCGCCCGAAGGATTGCTGAATGGCCCTGTCATGAATGCCGCGGGCCGTGATGATGTTGTCAATAGCCAAGAGCAGGTGGATGATTTGCTCGAAAGTCTTGGCTTCTGAGCCTCTGCGATCGAGGACAAGGAGAAAATAATGAGTGATTTTCAAGGCATGGAAGACCTGCTTCAGGATTTTTTGGTCGAGGCAACGGATTTGTTATCGGGAGTCGACAACAAACTGGTCGACCTCGAAAAAGATCCGAGCGATCATAAATTGCTGAACGACATTTTCCGCGGCTTTCACACCATCAAGGGTGGTGCTGGATTCTTGAATGCCACCGAACTCGTCACGCTATGCCACCTGACTGAAAACCTCTTCGACAAACTGCGTAATAAAGAGCTGTCGATTACCAAGGAAGTCATGGACGCCATCATGGACGCCACTGGCGTGGTCCGCGACATGTTTGGTTCCCTGGAAAGAGGTACCCAGCCAAGCCCTGCCAGCCCCCAATTACTCGCAGTGCTTAAAGCCGCGATTGCGGGCGATTTGAACAAGGTGGTTGCGGCAGCCGCGGCTCCGGTTGCTGTGCCGGTCGCCGTGCCTAACGCTGCGCCGGCGGCGGCCAATGGACCTGACTGGAGCGCGTTGCATGGCGCTGTCGTCGGGCAGGCCTCGCCCGATGCGGCAATTGCTGCGACCGGCATCACGGTGCCGTCCGGCTTGAATACGATGGGTGGCCCGGGCGGCAAGACAGATCTTGCGACGATGGCGCCGGAAGAAATCATTCAACATGCCGTTGGTCGTCGCTCCAACGATAAGCCCGGCATACAAGCTCCTCCGGCGGGCCGCCGCGAACCCGAAAAAGTTCGCGACAATTCAATTCGGGTGGATACCTCTCGCCTGGATCAGGTATTGAACCTGTCGGGTGAAATTGGCCTGACAAAAAATCGATTGAATGCATTGCGTTCCGATATCTTGAACGGTCGCAATGACTCCGAGACCATGCATGCGCTGGATACGGCGGTCAGTCAGCTGGATTTGCTGGTGTCTGATCTGCAGAACGCGGTGATGAAGACCCGGATGCAGCCGATTGGGCGTTTGTTCCAAAAATATCCGCGTATCGCCCGTGATCTTGCGCGCAGTCTTGGCAAGGATGTTGAGCTGGTTCTGGTGGGTGAAGAGACCGAGATCGACAAGACGATGATCGAAGACCTCTCGGATCCGCTGATTCACTTGATTCGTAATGCGGTGGATCACGGTATCGAGCCGATGAAAGACCGCGCAGCGGCGGGCAAACCGGATAAATCCGAAGTTCGCCTGGAGGCGCGACAGGAGGGCGATCACATCGTGCTGGTTGTTACCGATGATGGTCGCGGCATGAATGCGGAACGTCTACGGGCGAAAGCTCTGGAGAAAGGCCTCATCACTGATGAAGAGGCCAACACCATGGACGAAAAGCAGAGCTTCAA
>CAZAGR010000255.1:0-4434 GCA_964484585.1 uncultured Propionivibrio sp.
GCTGCTCGGTATCCCGTACCGTCGGGGCGGTGCAAGTCCGGAAGCAGGTTTTGACTGTTCAGGTTTTGTCAGTCATGTGTTCAATCAGGGTCTCGGCCTGATACTCCCCCGAAGCGCGCGCGAATTGAGTAAAACCGGCGACGTTGTTGGGCGCGAGGAGTTGAAGCCAGGTGATCTGGTATTTTTTAATACCATGCGTCGCGCGTTTTCTCACGTGGGCATCTATCTTGGCAATAATCAGTTCGTCCATTCTCCGCGCTCTGGCGGACAGGTGCGGATTGAGGATTTGCGCGACGGATATTGGAAGAAACGCTACAACGGAGCGCGCCGAGTTTCAGAGTAGTTGTGCGCTTGACCTTGGTCGTCGGTTTTAACCAGGATTCGTCGCCGAAACAATCCAGGTGGAGCCGCCAAGACTCACTTGACCGCCCTCGGCAGTCAGTGCCGCGAGACTGAGTTCGATCGCATCAATGACTTCAGGCAAGCGGGCGGTGCCGACTTCACGCAGCAGGCGGGATACCGGACCTATCCGGGCTGCGCTTTCAGCTGCCGCACGTGGCGTTGCTCCGAGAACAACCGGAGCGTCAACACGTTGTATGTCTATGGTGTCGAACCCAGCGCCTGAGAGAATGCCGTGGAGGCGGTCAGCATCGGCGAACGCAAATGGTCCCGGCGCATGCGGATCAGCCGGCGCCTGTGTGACATTCAATGCTGCCCGTGCTGCAACCAGCGGGGTCATCGCCCAAGGGTTATTGCGTGGCGCCCGCCAGCAAACGAAAACACAACGGCCGCCAGCTTTCAGAGCTTTGCGCAGTTGGCTAAATGACTTCGACGGGTCGTAAAAAAACATTACTCCGAACCGCGAAAATAACAGGTCATGGTTGGCCGGAAGTTCGACCTCGGACGCATCGGCGCCGTGAAATTCCAAATGTGAAATCTGCTCGGCGGCTGCACGTGCGCGCGCGACGTCAAGCATTGGTTGTGACACATCGACGCCAAGGACAGAGCCCTCCGCGCCGACGATACGCGCCAAGTCAATCGACGTATCGCCGCACCCGCAACCAATATCCAGCACACGCTGCCCCGGTCGTGGTGCTGCCACCTTCAGCGCAGCGGCACCGAACGGCATGATCATGGCGTCCAGATCCCGCTGCAGCGCCGCCCATTGTTGGCCAACCGGGCCATTCCAATCGGCAATTTGTTCAGAGTTGTCAGTGAGCATAATTTGATCCTGAGCACGGGGTCTTGGCGTAGACTGGGCGCCGAAAGTCTAGTCGACTAACGGGTGACTTCCCAATCAACAGTGAAGGGAAAGAGGTATGACGAACAAGATGAATTTGGCGGCGTCAGAAGTCCGGGTTAACGATCACATTTACAACGGCACCGGCACCAATGCCCATCCGACCTTCGCTTGGGAAACCGTGACGGAAGTTCGTCCCGAGGACGGTCTGATTCTGTTGATTACTGGCAACGTTAAAGGACCCCACGGCGAGTTCTGGCTTGAGCCCGATGAACACATCACTGTGATCCGTTACCCCGAACCGGTCGCTGAAGTAGCGCCGCCAAGCAAGGCCAAGACCAAACACTGACTGTGTCAGCAGCAACTCACCGTCGAATGCGCCTAATACGTGCCCATATAGTCTTTTTTGCCGATTTCGACGCCATTGTGGCGCAGCAGGTTATACGCTGTGGTGACGTGAAAGAAAAACTGGGGCAGGCCATACGCAAACAGGTATGAGTTACCGCTCAGTTTCTTTTCTTTCGGCGTTCCCGGACGCAAGACAATTTCCAGATTTTCAGCGCCTGAAAATTTGTCCGCAGCAAGTCCATCAAGAAAGGCTACGGTCTTGGCAATTCGCTCTTTGAGTTCAGCCATCGTCTGCTCGGAATCGTCGTAGGCCGGAACATCGACCGCCGCCAGGCGGGCAGCTACACTCTTGGCGAAGTCACACGCAATTTGTACTTGGCGCACCAATGGAAACATGTCAGGGAACAAGCGGGCCTGCAAGAGCACTGAGGGTTCCCACTTACGTGCTGTTGCCTGCGCTTCAGCTTTGCTCAATACCTCGCTCAGGGCCAAAAGCAGTTGTTTGAATATTGGAACGCTGGCGGAATAAAGTGGAGTGGACATGATTTCCTTTGAGTTTGAGACAGGATGTTCCCGTCGATGTCGCCACTCTAGCCGAAAGTGTCTCCGTTGATCCCCCTGTGAGCTTGGACCATGTGAGCTTGGAACAAATTTAATGGAATCAGCGGATGCCGCAAATTCCAATACCTTGCTTTCTGTATTTCGCGTTCACGCCGTCGCTCGCCCTCAGTGACTTGAACAGGTTGGTAAGAGTAGCCGGTTAAGACTGTTGAAACTCGGGTGAATCGCCGGATAATTCAATCCGTGATTTTCAATACGATACGTCCTTGCGATTTTGTTTGCGTGCCTTGGAAAAATGGGGGAGGGGAGACCTTTCAAATCGCCATCTTTCCACAGGATGCATCTTTGGCAAATTTTGATTGGCGAGTTTCCCGCGCACGTGTCGCTAAATCGGGGCCGTTTTCGGCATTCCCGGGCGTGGATCGTTCACTCGCCGTGATAAGCGGCGGTGAATTGCAGCTTCGCCTGTGGAATGCCGATGGAGCCGCGCCGGAAAATGCACCCATAACCGTCATCCTGAGTGCGGATAACGCGCCGATTGCATTTAGTGGCGACACCCGAGTGGAAAGTGTCATTGGATCCGGTCGTTCGGTAGTTGATTTCAATGTGATGACTCGGCGCGGCCGCTTTACTCATCACCTGAAAAAAATGGTCCTTGACCGTCGCGTGCAGATTACGGGGCGGATAATTGTTCTGTATTGCACCGCAGGCTCAATTGAGGTGCGCTCGCTCCATTCATCCGATTCGACTACCTTGACTTCGGGTGAGGCCATGATTGTTTCAGAGGTTGATCTTGTTGAGGTGATTCTGCAACTGGATCCGCTTGCAGTTGCCGAACTGTGGATTGCCTTCATGGAGCCCGCAAGAGATAGCGATGGCTGAGTTGAATTGGCAGGCAATTGTTGATCGGACCCTTGATCACTACAACCGGCGGGCCGACGCCTTTTGGGAAGGTACGCGGCAGCATGACGTTTCTCAGAATATTGAAGCGCTGCTTCGCCATATCGGAGCCGAGCCTCCCTTGACACTATTGGATTTCGGGTGTGGTCCGGGACGTGATTTGCACACCTTTGCGCAGCGAGGGCACGTCGCCATTGGGCTTGATGGTGCGATCGCGCTGGCCGACATGGCGCGAGCTCATAGTGGTTGCGAGGTCTGGCATCAGGATTTCTTGCAATTGAAACTTCCGGATGCCTATTTTGATGGCGTATTCGCAAACGCCTCCCTGTTTCACGTTCCCAAACCTGAATTGCCACGGGTGCTGAGGCAGTTACGCGACACGCTCAAGCCTGATGGCGTGCTGTTCACTTCAAACCCGCGAGGAAATAACGAAGAAAGCATCAACGGCGAGCGCTATGGCGCTTTTTACGATCTGGCCGGATGGCGGTCATGCCTTTATGCCGCAGGCTTCGATGAACTTGAACACTACTACCGTCCCGAGGGGCTGCCGATGGAGCAGCAGCCTTGGCTGGCCAGCGTTTGGCGGCGCGGTAGCGAGTCGTGATTTGGCGAGTTTTTTATCGGAGTCAAACGAGTCTGCGTGTCGTATTGCGGCGGGCGGTGGTCACACATTGCCCTGAGGACAGGGAGAGAGAGCCTTGAGGCTGCAATTCCCGCCCTATTGCCGTCCCGCCAGCGCCGACTTTTTGCCGGCGTGATTAGCCCCAGCCTCAGCGCTCGAATTCACGTGGCCGTGGCTTTCCGCGAATTGTTTTATCGGAATCTTCGCGATCATCGTTTCGATCTCGGGCGGTGCCACGCCTTTGGGGTAATGACTCCGGCGCCGCATTGGGTGCCGGGCGACCGGATTGTCCGCTTTGGCTTGGTCCTGGGGCTTGAGGTTGAATCGCTGGGGCCGCGGGTTGTGGAGGCGCGACCCAGCGCGGACTTGGATCCGGCGTTTGGGATGGCGGAGAGTGGTCTGGGCGACGCTGACTGAAACGCTCAGTTGGACTCTCATTTATGCGGTTGCCGCGCGACTCAAGTCGCGGGTTGTTTTCAGGGTCGTTTCGTTCAAAGCGACCCTGATTGCCGTTTCGGCCGGGAACATCCGGATTGTTGACTGTTTGGGGCGGCGGCGCATTCACCCCAGCAGTCCCCCAGCTTGACTCGCGTCCCAACGGAACCGAGACGGTAGGCGTTCGTGGCGCAGGAGGAGATACAGTCGGCTGAGGCATCGAGTCCCTTGGTGTGCTCCACGTGTTTCCGCGGCCTCCATCATGCCGGGGTCGCGGGATGGGAGCTGGCGCGGGATGAGTACCCGAGAACGCCGGTGAGTCCGGGGA
>CAZAGR010000256.1:0-4412 GCA_964484585.1 uncultured Propionivibrio sp.
GGGCGAAATGATTGTGAACTCGGATACAGCAACCGAAGCTGCGGCCAACGCGATGATCAAGCAATTGGCCGACTACGCGCGTTTTCATTTCACGGATGAGGAACGCGTCTGGCTTGAGGGCAATGCCGATCCAGCGCATATTGAAGCGCACAAAGAGTTGCACCGCGCATTCACGCAGCAGGTTCTTGAGCTCTGGCAGGGTCGCAATGAAATGCCTGATCCGGCAAAAGTCATGTACAGCTTTCTCTCTGCCTGGCTGGTGTATCACATCCTCGGTGATGATCAGGCGATGGCCCGCGAACTCAAGAACGCGCCCGCACATGACGGGCTCAACGACGACACCAATCTTTCACACGATGCACTGTTGCAAGCAATGCAGAATCTCTACGGAGTCGTCTCCGCCCAGAACAAAAATTTATTGCAGTCCAATATCGAACTCGAAGCCCGCGTCAAAACGCGGACCGAGGAGCTCAATTCGGCTTATCAAAATCTCGCGGCGGACAACAAAAAATTGGCCGACCTTCTCGCAACCGTCGAAAAGACCCAGCGCCAATTGCTTCAATCGGAAAAAATGGCGTCGATTGGCCAGTTGGCCGCAGGCGTAGCGCACGAGATCAATAATCCGATCGGATTTGTCAGTTCCAACCTGCGCACACTCGGCCGTTACGCTGAGGATCTGTTGCGGATCGCCGATGCCGGCGCAGAGAGTCCCGCCGCACAGGCCATCGCCAAGGAAGTGGATCTGACATTTGTGCGCGAGGATCTCGCCACGCTGCTGACCGAATCGAACGATGGACTCGAGCGGGTACGCACGATTGTGGCCAACCTAAAAGATTTTTCGCACGTGGGTGAGGCCACCTGGCAACAGACCGACCTGATCGCCGGGCTCGAAAGCACGGTCAATGTGGTGTCGCATGAACTCAAGTACAAAGCCGAGATCGTGCGCGAATTCAAGCCGTTACCCTGGGTGCGCTGCATTCCTGCGCAGATCAATCAGGTCTTCATGAACTTGCTGGTCAACGCGGCTCAGGCAATTGTCGAGCACGGCATCATCACCCTTCGCTCAGGACAGCAGGATGATCAAATCTGGATCGAAGTCGCCGACACGGGCAGCGGCATGAGCGAGGACACCCAACGCAGGATGTTCGAGCCCTTCTACACCACCAAACCGGTGGGCAAGGGCACCGGCTTAGGCATGTCGCTGGCCTATGACATCGTGAACAAACATGGGGGCCGCTTTGAGGTCGACAGCACGCTGGGCAAAGGTACGTGCGTTCGCATGTGGCTTCCGGTCTCGGGCGGGGCGGGAGCGCAGGCGTCCGAAAAGGTCTGAGCAAGGCTTTGTTTTCCCCGTGCTCCCCGTTGCTTGCCGCGCAGCGGAATCCCAGGCACGCAAAGCGCCCGTGGTTAGGGTGAGCAGGCTATTATTTAAGCAAGGTCGCGCGCGGCACACATTTTGGCAAGCAGGGCGTTCTCCAGTTCCAGCCGGCGGTGAGTCAGCGCTTGCGCTATCACCGCGCGTAACTCGTAATCCACCCAGGGCTTGGCGATGAAGTTATGGATGTGCGCCATATCGAGCGCGAATACGATGTTGTCGAAATCTGCCGCGCCCGAAAGCATGATGCGGACCGAGTCGGGCTGCTTTTCGGAAAAGGCGTCGAGAAACTTTGCGCCGTCCATAGCGGGCATCAGATAGTCGGCGATCACGCAGGAAAAGTTCACCTCATCGGCCATCTTCAATGCGTGCAACGGAGAGTCGGTTACCTGCACGCTGATGCGACTGGTATCCGGCTCCGGCCCGCGCTCAGCGCCCACCTCGGAACGCATGGCGACAAACACGTCGTCAAGCCGGCTGCGATGGCTGAGGTCGCGGGCAATGGCGTGGGCGACGGCGATATCGTCATCGACCACCAGAATGTGATCGACGCGATTGATTGCATCGAGCGGCAGATCAATTCCCTTGTTACGCAGGGTCTTGGCCATGCTCATGTTGCGCAGGTGCTGGGTACGAAAATCGACAGCTTGCGAAATCGAGCTCTTTAGAAAATAATTGCTCCACGGCTTCGGAATAAAACGGTAAATGTGCGTCTCATTGATCATGCGCACCAATGCTTCCATATCGGTTTGTCCCGATAACACCACGCGCACACAGTCAGGCTGCTGCGCATGCAATGCCTTGAGAAAGTCAAGACCACTCATCTCGGGCATACGGTAATCGCTGATGACCACCTCGAACTCTTTTTCGCGCGCACGCTCAAGTGCCAGTTTCGGATCGGTAAAGCCCTCAATCGCATATTTATAGCGGCCGAGTGGCGGGGTGGAAAGCTCGCGGCGAATCGCGTTGATGATATTTTGCTCATCATCAACGACAAGTATGCTGTGTTCGACTGGGCTGGCGTTGGAGGCGGTGTTCATGGGGCATTACCGGCTGATGGAGTAGTGTTGATTCTATGATAAATAGCCACGCCGATTCATGTCGGAGGGCTGCCTAATCTCAATCATTTCGCCGCCCGTCGCCAACAGCTTGGCAGGCGTTTTTCAGGTATAGAATCAGAGGATGGATCTTCAGATCAGGACAAATCAATGAGTGCCAATGTCACCAGTACCGCCAGTTCCACCAGTGCCACCAGTACCAGCAGCGAAGTGTTGGAGCATGCCATACTTGTTATAGACGACGAACAAAATATCGTCAATGCGATTCGTCGCGAGCTTTCGGCGCCGCCTTTAGGGCGTCATCGTTACCTTGTCGAGGGATTTACCGACCCGAAACTGGCGTTGGAACGCGCAAAGCAGCAAGATTTTGACGTCGTCATCACGGATTACAGAATGCCCGGAATGGATGGATTTCAATTTCTCAAGGAACTTTATTTGACCCAGCCGGACTGTTCGCGGATTGTGCTTTCAGGCCAAACCGATATGGATACTCTCGCCAGGATGATTAACGAAACGCACATCTATCGTTTTATCCCGAAGCCGTGGAACACGTTTTTTCTTAAAAGTTCAATTGCTCAAGCCGTCCAGTTTCGTCGTGCGCACCGTCAAAACCGTTTGATGGCCAGGAAACTGGCCGATCTGGTCATTGACGTCCCCGGCGATAACGTGGAGCGCGTAGAGCATATCCTTGTCGTCGATGACGAGATTGATGTCGCGAATGCAGTGGTCCGTGAATTGACGCAACGAGGACGTCTGGATGAAGTGTGCGCGGCGATTGGTTATGAAATGGATCGCGAGATTCCTGCCTTGGGCAAAAGCAGATTTCAGATACATGTGGCCCAGTCGCCGATCGAGGCCTTGAAGATGGCCGACACGATAGATTTTTCGTGTGTCATTTCCGACTACTTGATGCCCCAGATGGATGGTGTCAAGTTTCTCTTTGAATTTGCCGACAAACAGCCGGATTCTGTTCGCATCATGTTATCCGGCGTCGCAAACATGGACGAGGTGGTATCGGCTCTGGATCTGGGACAGATCGACTACTTTGTCACCAAGCCATGGAGCGAACACGAATTGCAGGCCATCGTCGGCGAGGGCCTGATGCGTCGTCGGCTAAGTCGCGAGAATGCGGCGCTTGCCGAGGTTTTCAAAGCTCGGGGGCTTAGTCTCCAGTAAAGCTTGAATCGGCTTTGCGGGCTTCGTGGGCTGTGGATTAAAGCGCTGACTTCATGCTTTAAACATCAGTTGAACCACGGCGCGCGCGGCAAGCCAATGACTTCCCGCCGTGTTCGCCGTGTCGCAGTGGCGAGCTACTTTTTTTAGGCGGAAATGAGTGTTCCAGAGCAAACCTGCCGAACAAAATATCGTAACTACTCATGTGGTCATTACCCATTGAGAAATAACGATAAACGCGTTCGGCCTGAGCCTGTCGAAGGCCATTATCAGCGCGAAACCTGCGGTTCGACAAGCTCACCGCGAACGGTAGTTTTTTTAAAACAATGCGTTACAAACAAAATACCTACCTGAGTAGCTACCAAATATCATTGACAAATTAACGTCTGGCGTTAATATAACAATGATGATTGACCGCCAAGCTGACACCATCCTTCGCCAAACACTGGCTCGTAGCGCTGCAGTCGTGCTGCTGGGGCCACGTCAGGTGGGCAAAACCACGCTGGCGCGGCATATCGCTGCCAGTTGGCCGGGCGGCACGGTTTATCTCGATCTCGAACGCCCCTCCGACCGGTTGCGCCTTGACGATGCCGACAGCTACCTGCGTGCGCAGCAAGGCAAGCTCGTGATCCTCGACGAAATTCATCGTGCCCCGGGCGTGTTCGACGTTCTGCGCGGAATCATCGATGACAACCGCCAGGCTGGACAGCGCAATGGCCAATTTTTGCTGCTGGGATCGGCCGCGCTGGACCTGATGCGCCAGTCGAGCGAAACCCTGGCCGGACGGGTCGCCTATCTGGACATCG
>CAZAGR010000257.1:0-4405 GCA_964484585.1 uncultured Propionivibrio sp.
CGTGATCATGGAGTACAGTACCGCCGTCTCCTGGAATCGGGCGAGTTGGCCAAGTTGTTGGTCGAGGCACCCACGCCGGCAATGACTTTGCGGTCACGTATTCTCGGAGTTGTATTGATCGCTTTCGGCTTGACCCTGCTGACGCTGGTGACCATCGGGTTCTTCCAGTCTTTCGCAGCTTGATAACAACAAAGGATGTTTCATGGCAATTGACAGCAACAGCTTGGGCGGCGACACCGCGGCGATTCCCGACTATCTGACCTCCACGTACGAGTGGGCCTATGTCACACCTGAAGCGGTCAAGATGTTCGAGCGTCAATGGTTGGTGAATCTCATTTTGTGGGGCAACTTCGCCCGCCTGCGTGATGAAGCGCTGGACGTCATGGGTGATCAGCTGGGCGGAAAAACCCTTCAGATCGCTTGCGTCTATGGCAACTTGACGACCAAACTGGTTCATCGCCATGCGTCACAAGGCGAAATTGATGTTATCGATGTGTTGCCAGTGCAAACGGCGAATCTAAAGGACAAGCTCAGTGCGGCCGGCTTTGCCTCGGACCGTGTCGGAATCCATTTGGGAAATAGCGCAGCGATGAAGTTCGCTGATGCAAGCTATGACCGTGCCCTGCTGTTTTTTCTGCTGCACGAGCAACCCGAAGACGTCAGAAAACGAACGCTGGCTGAGGCATTACGGGTGCTCAAACCCGGCGGTAAGCTGGTGATTGTCGATTACCACCGACCATCGGGTTGGCATCCACTCTGGTTGCCAATGCGCGGCATCTTGAGCACGCTCGAGCCATTCGCCCTGGATCTTTGGCAGCATGAAATTACCGAGTGGTTTCCTTCGGATATCAAGCCGACGTCGATTACCAAACGCACCTCATTCGGCGGTTTGTACCAATTGATCGAGGTAACGCGGTAGTTAGTATTTGCTTGCCCCTTAAAATAGCGGGATGAAGTATCAAATCATTCCCGTCACGCCCTTTGAACAGAATTGTTCAATGATCTGGTGTCCTGAAACCATGAAGGGCGCTTTTGTTGATCCCGGCGGCGATATTGAGCGTCTTTTGGCGGCGGCGAAAAAAGCTGAGGTCAGCATTGAAAAGCTGCTGCTCACTCATGGCCATATCGACCACGCCGGCGGTACCGGCGAGCTCGCCGCGCGACTCGACATCACGATTGAAGGGCCGCATCTTGACGAGCGATTCTGGCTTGACCAACTGGCAGCGCAGAGCCGGATGTTTGGATTCCCGCCGGTACGCGATTTCACGCCGGATCGCTGGCTGGTGGATGGTGATACGGTGACGGTCGGCAAGCAAGTTTTGCAGGTGTTTTACACGCCCGGGCATACGCCCGGACATGTCGTGTTTTTTCACGCGCCGTCCAGGCTGGCCATTGTCGGTGATGTCCTGTTCGCCGGGTCGATTGGCCGGACTGACTTTCCGCGTGGCAATCATCAACATCTGCTCGATTCGATTCGCAGCAAATTGTGGCCGCTGGGCGATGATGTCGCCTTCATTCCTGGCCACGGCCCTATGTCAAATTTCGGCGCTGAGCGTCGGTCCAACCCGTTTGTAGGAGATCATGTTCGATGAGTTACCCTTGGAAATTTTTTCGTGCCGGCGGTTTTGATCAGGTCCGCATCGACAGTGCCGCCGACTTGCTTAACCTGAAGGACCTTGATCAGAAGTTATGGGTTGCGCTCTCGTGCCCGACGCAGGGTATCGAATTTGATGCGCGCACGCTTGAACTGATTGATAGCGACAGTGATGGTCATATCCGCGCCAATGAACTTCTCGCCGCGATTGATTGGGCGGCGGAGCGTCTTGGCAATGTGGAGGTCCTGGCGCAGCAATTGCCGGGCGTGCCACTGGCGGCGATCAAGGACGATGCACTTGTCGCTGCCGCGCGCGGCGTGTTACCGGAGGACGGCACCTTGATTACGGTCGCCACGGCCAGCGCCGCCGAAGAGGCCTACGCTGCGCGCGCCGAAGCGCACTGGCAGGTGGCCGGGGCAGCCGCACAACCCTTGGGTGACGCGACCGAGGCCGCCTGTGTCGCGGTCGCGGCAGTCAAAGAAAAGATTGACGATTTTTTCACCCGTTGCCGGCTCATGCAGTACGACCCGCGAGCGGGTGAAGCGATGAATGTCTCCGAAGACGTTTTCAAGCTGCTCGGTGCCGGTGCGCTGCTGCCCGATGCGGACGCGATTGCGGCACTGCCCTTGGCAAAAGTTCCCACCGGGACGCACAGCGCTGGCGCTGATAAAGCAACTGCGCTACAAGGCGGTCGAGCAGGAAACGCTCTCCTCGCCGTAGCGGATGGCGAGACGGCGTTAGTGTTGGGTCAAGGCATCAATCCAGCCTGGGCAGCGCGCATCGCGGTGCTTGAACATGCCGCAATCAATCCTTTGCTCGGCGCTCGCTCGGCATTAAGCGAATCCGACTGGCAGGATCTGCAGGACAAGCTTTCGCCTTACACCAGCTGGCAGGCCGCCAAACCTGCAGGTCTGCCCCCGGAAGCGCAAGCCGTGCGTGATCTCGAACAGCTCGCCCGGTATGTTCGCGACCTGATGCCGCTGGCAAATAATTTTGTCGCCTTCCGCGACTTCTACACGGCGCAGGGCAAAGCCACGTTTCAGATCGGCACTCTGTATCTTGATGGCCGCTCGGCCGAGTTGTGTATCGCTGTCCATGATGCGGCCAGACATGCTGCACTGGCCTCGTTATCGCGTCTCTTTCTCGCCTATTGCGAGTGCACCCGTCCGGGCGAAAAACTGCAAATTGCCGCGGCGTTTACCTCAGGCGATGCAGATCAACTGGTGGTTGGCAGAAACGGGGTTTTCTATGACCGGCAAGGCCGTGATTGGGACGCGACGATCATCCGGCTGGCTGAACATCCGATCAGTTTGCGTCAGGCCTTGTGGTCGCCCTACAAGCGTCTGGCACGAATGATTTCCGACCAGTTGCAAAAAATGGCGGCAGCCAAAGCTGCGGGCGTCGACGCACAGATGGGCGCAGCGGCTATGGGAGTCGGTAACAAAGCTAATGCAGCCACGCCCGCTGCCAAACCGCCGGCCCCAACGCCCTTTGACATGGGTAAATTTGCCGGTATTTTTGCGGCTATCGGCTTGGCGGTGGGTGCATTGGGAACGGTAGCGGCTGGCGTGATATCCGGCCTGCTCAGCTTGAAATGGTGGCAGGTGCCGCTTGCTGTTGGCGGGCTGATGTTGTTGATTTCCGGACCATCGCTGATCATCGCCTGGTTCAAACTGCAAAGTCGAAATCTGGGGCCGATTCTTGATGCCAATGGCTGGGCGGTGAATGCCCGCGCCCGTATCAACATTCCGTTTGGCACCTCGCTCACGCATCTGGCGAAACTGCCGGAAGGCGCCCAGCGTGCACTGATTGACCCTTACGCCGAGAAGCAGCGGCCGTGGAAAGTCTACGGCGTCATTGCCCTTATTTTGTTTGTCGCGGCGGCGTGGTGGACGCAATGACCCCAGGCTGATTGCCGCCCGCGCCGGATACGAACAGAGCTGGACGTGAGGTTGCGATGAGCCACAACCGCTGCCGCATCGGCGTCGACTTGGGCGGCAGCAAGATTGAAGTGCTTGCCTTGTCGCCGCAGGGAGCCGAATTGTTCCGGCAGCGCTTTGCGACGCCGCAGGGCGACTACCCGGGCACGCTCAACGCGGTGGTGCAGGCCGTGCAACTGGCCGAACAGCATCTTCGCGCGACCGGCGTTCAAGGTCCGCTTTTGCCAACCGTGGGCATCGGCATTCCCGGAGCGGAATCCCGTCTCACCGGACTGATCAAGAATGCCAATTCGACCTGCCTGATTGGCCGGCCGCTGCGCCAGGATCTGGAAGCCGCGCTTGGTCGCGAAGTGCGCATCGCCAATGACGCCAATTGTTTTGCCCTGTCCGAGGCGACCGATGGCGCGGGCGCCGGCGCCGAGCTGGTGTTTGGCGTGATCATCGGCACCGGCGTTGGCGGCGGCATCGTGGTGCGCGGACAGGTGCTGGCCGGAGCGAACGGCATTTGCGGCGAGTGGGGCCACAACGCGATGCCCGGCGAGGTCGGCGGTCAGCAGTGCTATTGTTATTGTGGTCGCATGAACTGTATTGAGCTTTACCTGTCGGGACCCGGGTTGGCGAGAGATCATCGCCGTGCCGCTAGCGCCGACTTATTGCACGACGCCGAGGACCTTTCGCCAGCCGAACTCGTCGCGCGCAGCAGCGCCGGTGATGCGGAGTGCGATGCAACGCTGCAGCGTTACGAGCAGCGTCTCGCCCGGGCACTGGCCGGCGTGATCAACATCCTCGATCCCGATGTGATCGTGCTGGGGGGTGGCCTGTCGAACATCGACCGGCTCTATGAAAATGTTCCACGTCTTTGGCAGCAGC
>CAZAGR010000258.1:0-4387 GCA_964484585.1 uncultured Propionivibrio sp.
GCGGGCATTCCCAAGTTTCACGGTCGACCTTAATGCCATCGCCGACTGGCTCAAGGTCTGCGGCGTGGATACCGTCGCCATGGAATCCACTGGCGTGTACTGGATTCCTTTGTTCGAGTTGCTGGAATCGCGTGGCTTCACCGTGCTATTGGTCAATGCGCGTCACGTCAAAAACGTTTCCGGCCGCAAGTCCGACGTACTCGACTGCCAGTGGCTGCAGCAACTCATGACCTACGGCCTACTCAGTGGCGCATTCCGCCCGACCGAGCAGATGTGCGTGTTGCGCTCGTTGTGGCGTCAGCGCGTGATGCTGTTACGCGGCCAAGGACGCCATGTCCAACATATGCAGAAGGCCCTGACCCAGATGAACGTTCAGCTCGCCAACGTCATCTCTGACGTGGTGGGCGAGACAGGTCAGAAGATCCTGCGCGCCATCATCGCCGGTGAGCGTGACGGCCAAGTCCTCGGCGCGATGAAGAACGCACGCATTCGCGCGAGCATCGATGAGATTGCCAAGAGCCTGCAAGGCAACTGGCGGTCCGAGCATTTGTTTGCGCTCAAGCAGGCTGTGGACGGATTCGATTTCATCGGTAAGCAACTGGCGGAGTGTGATCGCGAGATCGAGCAGCAGATGCAATGCTTACAGGTTCATGACGGTGAGCCCGCTAAAGGCAAGCAACGCGGACGGACTCGCAATGCGCCCAAGTTTGACCTACGCACGCAGTTGTTCAAGATGTGCGGCGTGGATCTGACACGCATTGACGGCATCGACGTGACCACGGCCTTGGCGGTGATTTCGGAGATCGGTACCGATATGTCGCGATTTCCCAAGGTGGGGAATTTCACCAGTTGGTTGGGCTTGTGCCCGGGCACCAAGATTACCGGCGGCAAAGTCATGAGCGGTAAAACCAAACGAGTGGCCAATCGCGCTGCTCAAGCACTGCGTCTGGCCGCCGCCGCACTACGCAGTAGTCAGTCGGCGTTGGGTGCGTACTTCAGGCGTATATGCGCACGCATGGACAAAGCGAAGGCCGTCGCCGCTACCGCGCACAAACTTGCGCGACTGGTCTACACCCTGCTGACCAAGGGCGAGGAATACACCGATCAGGGCCAGGACTACTACGAGGAACGCTACCGCGCACGCGTCCTGAGGCAACTTTCCCTGCGCGCCCAGAAGCTGGGCATGACGCTTGTCGCTACCGAACAACCGGAGCCTGCCTAAAATAAAATTCAAAACCAATGAGTTGAGATGTGTTTCTTAAGAGCCTGAGCCTTGGTTCGCTATTCCAACGAGAAGTGAGCCTAAACGGTAGCGAAACGGATAAAAGCAGGCATCAAGTTGATCATCCAACCCATGGTGATCAACATGAACGAAACGAAACTGCGCACGATTGCACAACTGCGCGATTTTCTGCAAAGCAGTGCGGATATTGAATTCTCTGCGCAAGGCACCGATGACGAGCGGTACGCGCACATCAGCGAAGTCCTCGGTCGTTTCAGTTACCCGCAACTGTCAAGGCCCGACAAAGGCGTTGTGCGGGCCTATGTGGAGCGCACCAGCGGCTACAGTCGCGCCCAACTGACCCGGCTGATTCATCGCTGGAGGATCAACCGATTGGCGCCGGTGCCGCTTACCAAACGCTACCGCGCCCCGACCCAGCCCTTCGCTAGAAAGTATCTGCGTGAGGATATCGACCTGCTCGTCGAAATGGATCGCGCCCACGACAGTACCTGTGGCCCCGCCATTGCCCATCTGTTGCGTCGAGCCTACACCACCCACGGCGATGCACGGTACGAGCGCCTGGCCGGCATCTCGGTTTCGCACCTATACAACCTGCGTCACAGCGCGCCCTATAAGGCGCAGCGCGTTCACCTGACCAGCACGCGCTCGGTCAATAATCGGATTGGCCAGCGCAAAGCCCCGGCCCCCGAGGGCCGAGTGGGCTTTGTGCGGATTGATACCGTGCATCAGGGCGATCAAGATGGCGTCAAGGGTGTGTATCACATCACCTGTGTCGATGTCATCAGCCAATGGCAGGTGCAAGCCTGTGTGCAAGGCATCAGCGAAGCCTACTTGCTGCCGGCGTTACGGTTAATTCTTGAGCAATTTCCCTTTGTGATTCGCGGCTTTCATTCCGACAATGGCTCGGAGTACATCAATCACCGGGTCGCCAAGCTGTTGGAGAAGTTGCGGATCGAGCAGACCAAGTCGCGCTCGCGTCACAGCAACGACAATGCCCTGGCCGAGAGCAAAAATGCCAGCGTGGTGCGCAAGCAATTTGGCTACGCGCACATCCCGCAAGTGCACGCGGTGGTCATCAATGCGTTCTATCAGACGATCTTCAATCCGTGGCTGAATTTCCACCGTCCCTGCTTGTTTGCAACCGAGACGATCAGCCCCAAGGGCAAGGTCGTCAAGCGCTACCGCCACGAGGATGTGAAGACGCCGCTGGAATGTCTGGCGCTGTTGTGGGCCAGAAAAAAGGTGCGCTTCAAACGCGGGCATTCGTTGGCGACGTTGCAAAAGCAGGCCAGCGCCCAGACGGATCTGGCCGCGACGCAGGCAATGCAAACGGCAAAGCAATTGTTGTTCGATAGCTTTCTGCGACCCAAGAAACGGGCCTGACACCCCACTTCTCCCTGCCGCGCTCTCGCTTGCCAGACGACGGATTGGCTGCGCCAATCCAGTCCGCCCAGCGTGTGTGAAAAACCGGCATATTCATGCCTGAAATCCCAAAACCAACCACCGCCCACACGCCACCGGCAACCGTCACGCTACACTACCTACCCCGATCAACTTGTTAGCTTGCTTTGCCCGTTTCCCGCTTCGCTCAGGCTCATACCTGAATTGGAAAATACTGCGACCTACAGGGCTGGAGCATGAAAAATCGTTCACAGTCAGTACCTTACGATAGGGGCTTGTAAACCCTTTTGAAATCACGTCTACTCTCGCTATTTGAGGGCGAGAAATGGCGGAGAAAGAAATGATTCTTGGACTGATCGAGCGGTTTGGCGATCTTTCAGATTCCCGTGTTGAAGGGCGAACCGACCATGACCTGCTCGACATCATCGTTTTGGCGCTGTGTGCGGTGATGTCCGGAGCGGAAGGCTGGGATGACATTGAAGATTGGGGGCTGGCCAGAGAAGACTGGCTGCGACGCTACCTGAAGTTACGCAATGGTATTCCTGGGCACGACACCATTCGACGGGTATTTGAATCTATTGCACCGAGCGAGCTGGAACTGCGCTTTGGGCAATGGATGAATGCGGTCTGTCCTGCTGTGGCGGGGCGGGTGATTGCCATTGACGGCAAAGCCCTGCGCGGATCGGCGCGCTCTGCGCAGGGTCTGCGCGCGTTACATCAAGTGTCCGCGTATGCCGCCGACTATGGCTTGACCTTGGGACAACGTGCGTGCGAAGCGAAGTCGAACGAAATCACGGCGATTGCCGAATTACTGCCCGTGTTGGCGCTCGAAGGGGCGGTGGTGACCATTGACGCTATGGGCTGCCAGACGGCCATCGCTGAGCAGATCGTTGCAGGAGGCGGCGATTACGTCTTGGCCGTCAAAGACAATCAACCCCAGTTAGCCGAAGCACTGCGCGACTTCTTCGCCATGCTCAATACCCCTGACTATCCAAGACGGGATGTTTCGGTGCACGAAACCATGGACAAGGGGCATGGACGCATTGAGACACGGCGTTGCATCGCCGTCGATAAACTCGATTGGTTGGAGTTACTGGGACTGAAAGTGCGCTGGACGAAACTGACCTCGGTCGCCTGCATCGAATCGACCCGCGAGATCGGCGGCAAGATCACTACCGAGCAACGCTACGTAATCAGCTCACTGCCGGCGGACAGCAAACGCATTCTTCACGCGGTACGCACCCACTGGGGTGTCGAGAACGGCTTGCACTGGTGTCTGGACGTCACCTTTGGCGAGGACGCCTGCTCCATTCGGCTCAGAAACGCCGCGTTGAACTTCTCGTTCTTGCGCCGTGTGTCATTAAATTTCTTTCGTGCCGATAAATCTCGCAACACCAGCATGCCCAGAAAGCGTAAAGCCGCCGCCTGGAATCCCGACTACCTCGCTACCGTCTTGCAGCTTCGAGAAATTTGATGCTCCGGCCCTGAATCGCCGTATCACCAGCGCCGACTTCAGCGCCCCCTGACGTATCATCAACAACGATTGAACCTGGTGACGCCGGCGATGCTGTTAGCGCTGAACCATTGCCAGACCTGAAAACCGACCCCGCCGATCCCACCAATCCGCCTTTGTCCAATGAGTGAACTCCCAGAATCTGCTGTTGCACCGGGGATCGATCCCGACACACCCGACACACCCGCTGCACCGGGGCCTGGTGCACACATCCGCAGCTTCGTGCGTCG
>CAZAGR010000259.1:0-4371 GCA_964484585.1 uncultured Propionivibrio sp.
ATCGCGGCACATCAGTGTGAAGTGATGCCGCTCATCAACACCGCGAATCCGGCGTATTCGGTCGAGCAGTGGCGCGTAACCGGCCACGCCGGCCAAGGAATAAGCAGCATCCGTCGGCAACGCGATCAAACCGCCGCTACGGGCGATTTCCGCCGCTTGTTTGACAAGCCGACGCTGCGGCTGTTCGGGGTGAACCTGAAAAAACTGCGCCATTCAATTTACCGCCGACAGCTCAGTCCAAACAGGCGTCAGCCCCTCCGGTAAATCGGGCAGGCGCCCGAGGTCGACCCAGCTTTCGCCCGGGCCGTGAAAATCAGAAGCACGCGATGCCAGAAAGCCGAATTCCTTGGCAATACGCGTGAATTCCCGCACTTCATCTTGAGGGTGCGATCCTGACAGCACTTCGATCCCTCGCCCACCCAACTCCTTGAACTCAAAAAACAATTGGCGTCGCTCGACCGGCGTCAACCGGTAACGGCCGGGATGCGCAATCACCGCAATGCCGCCGGCGCCGACAATCCAACTCACCGCATCGCTAAGCGTCGCCCATGTGTGTTCGACATAACCCGGTTTGCCCTTGGCCAGCCAGTAATCAAACACTGACTTCACATCTTTCGCAAAACCGCGCTCGACAATGTAGCGGGCGAAATGCGAGCGGCTGATCAAGGCCGGATTGCCGACATATTTCAGTGCGCCTTGATAGGAATCGTGGATCCCCGCTTTGTCGAGTTCGGCCGCCATCCGACCCGCGCGCGAGTCGCGGCCGCTGCGCACCTCGCGCAACCCGTTCTTCAGCGTCTCATTGTCAGGATCAATGCCCACGCCGATGATATGCACGGTCTGATCGTCACCCCAGGAGATTGAAATCTCCGTTCCGTTGACGAACGGCAGGCCGATCTCGGCGGCAGTTGCTCGCGCTTCGGCAAGCCCGCCGAGCTCATCGTGATCGGTCAAGGCGAGCAGTTCAACACCATTGCCATGCGCCCGGCGAACCACGTCGGCCGGTGCCAACAAACCGTCAGACACCGTGGAATGGCAATGCAAATCTGCGTTCAACGCCTTCATGCGGGAAGAAACTCCTCGATCAGGCGCGCCACCACCTCGGGTTCATCGTGATGCATGTTATGACCACTGTTTTCCAGCATGACTTCACGTAAATTCGCAAAGCACTCCATGCGACGCCGGTACTCCGGCGCGTTGTTGTTAAAAAATTTGCTGAACAAAAAGGAATGCGTCCCGGTCACCATCAGGGTCGGCGCAGTCACGCACCTCCAGATCGCCATGGATTCCTCGACTCTGTACAACGTCGGACTGATCCAGCGGTGATGTGCATCGGCCGCCAGATGGACGCCGCCGTCGGCCTGTGCCTCACCCAGATGACGCGCCATAAAATCGGCACGCTCGACGGTCAACCTCGGATTGTCCTTGCGCAAGCGGGCCGCAAATTCGGCGGTATCGGCATAGGAGCGGAACCTGGGCGCCGGCCCACGCAAGAGGGACAACCATTCGGCCAGCCGCTTCGGCGCTTCGTCCGCCGAATGTGGCGGCAACCCGGTGCCTTCAAGATTGACCAGCCTTGCAACCCGGTCCGGCCGCACGCCGGCATAAATGCTCGCCGCATTGCCACCGAGGCTGTGCCCCACCAGATTGACCGGCGCGGACGGCGAGAAGTGCTCCAGAATCGCATCCAGATCAGCGATGTATTCGGGGAACCAATAGCTGTCATTGTTACCTTGCGACAAACCAAAACCACGCACATCAGGCGCGATGACGCGCCAATCGCGCTTGAATTCATCCACCACAAACTGCCACGAAGCGGCTACATCACCCCAGCCGTGCACCATAACCAGCAAAGGTGCATCGCTACTCCCCCAGCAACGCAAATGATGTCGGCGACCGCGCAGGGTCAGAAATTCTGATCGTGAAGTTTTCATATCGCAATTTTATCAGTGCCGCGCGTGCCGCCACGTCGCGAAGCCTTGCGCAGCAGCGCCACCCGGCTTTTCGCTACGGTGCTGTCGTGCTGTTCGTTGGATTCCGGCTACTCGCCAACCACATCAGCGCCCTTGGGCACGACAAAATGGAACATGCTTGCCGGCAACGACGCAATGGACTCGAGCTTGCTGAAAGCGAGCTGAGTCGTCTGTCCAAAGTTGTCATGAATTTCCATGTTTACCGGCTGACCGCCCGAGAAACCGATTTTCATGCGCTCAAAATTCGCATCACCGCTCTTGGGCCGGGCCTCGACATAGTCGATGCCATCCGCGGGCTTCCCCTCGGACAGTTCAAAGTTTTTCTCGAGATCCCGTCCGGCCAGCAAGGCGGCAGGGCTTCCGCCGATCATTGTGCCCAATTTGCTGACCACCACCTGATTCAACTCCGGGTCGTAACTCCACACCTTGTTCCCATCGCTCAACAACAACTGACGGTACGGCTTTTCATATGACCAACGAAACTTGCCCGGACGCTGCATCGCAAACGTGCCCGACGCCTGCTGCGGCTTGCGCCCCGATTTGCTCAACACTATCTGCTGAAAGAGGCCGCTGATCCCGTTCGTCTGCTTCAGAAAGGCCTGCAGTTGATCAATACCGCCAGCCACGGCGACGCAAGGGAAAAGCAGTGCAACGAAGAAGATTGAGCGCATTGGCGCATTATCGCCGAGTAGCGTCCGCGCTGTTGGCGCTCCGCGAAGCGGACATCCCGCCATGCAGGGCCCGCCAGCGCCGACTTTTATGAAAGCCGCCTTGGGCTGATCGGCTGGGTGATGTAGTCCGCCGTGCCGGTGGCAAAGCCCCGTGCCTCATCTTCGGTGGCGCTGTTGGCAGTCGGGAAGATCACCGGAATATCCGCCGTTGCCCGATTGGCCTTGAGCTCGGCGCACACGGCATAGCCGTCGAGTTCGGGCATCCCGATGTCGAGCAAGATCAGTTCGGGGGCGGTGAGAGCGTGGCGATGCGCAGCGCTGTGCGCCCGCTGTTGGCCAGCTTGACCTCATAGTGCGGCTGCAGCAGTTCCTTGGCCAGCATCAGGTTGTCGGCCGTGTCGTCGACCACCAGCACCGTGGCACGAGCTTGGGGATTCATCGTTCGTTCCCCTTGTTCAAGCGCTGGATTTCAGTACTTTGACCGGGGGCTTCCAGTTCCGGCTGGCGGCACGGCGGGCAAACTTTTTGTCGTCGAATGTCGCCACACTGGTGCACTGCCGATAGGTGGCGTGGTGCAATGCATCGGCAAAGTCAAAGCCGTCGTCCAATGCCGCGACCGCCAGTTCGACGGCGATGCGGTCTTCCATCTCGACATTGGGCATCACCAGCAGATGACGCAGGACGGTGACTACGTCAGTGACCGGGCTCTTGTAGAAGCCGCGCAATACCCATTCGAGTTCCAGCACAACCGACTTGCCGACAAACAAGGGCTTGCCACTTTCGAGCAACTGACGCGCCAACTCGCTTTGCGCCCGTGTTTGCGCATCCGTGCCGGCGACGTAGTAGCGCGCCAGCACGTTGGTGTCGAGGCCGATCACGAGGCATCCTTGACCAGCGTGGCGACATCGAAATCAGCCGGGACGCTTTTGCGTCGGCTACGAATCAGACCGAAGCCGCTGCCGCCAACCGATTCAGTCGAGGGTGACGGACGCAAGGCAATATGATCACCATCGATCTCGAATACGATGGCCATGCCCTGACGCAGGCCAAAATGCTGACGCATTGACTGCGGAATGGTAACCTGACCTTTGCTGGTAAGCGTGGTTCTCATGGTGATTTTCCTAAAAAGTATTACGCGGTAATACTAACATGGCTACCGGGCTGTGTGTCGCTAGGCAGCGCCATCTGCTACGACCTCAAATACCGCCTGTGCCTAGGCGAAGCCCTTGAGCGACAGCGCGCCGATGGGCTGCATGGGCGTATCGCCGGCCTGCTGTGCCACTGTTTCAGAGACCAAAATCTGCCCGCCTTTCGCCTCACCGCACAAGCGCGCCGCGAGGTTGGTGACACCGCCAATCGCGCCATAGTCGCGCCGGCCCTCGAAGCCAATCGCGCCCAGCGTAGCGACGCCCTGTGCGATGCCGATGCCCATCGCCAATGTGTAACCACGGCTTTGCCAGAGCGTTTGCAATTCGGCAAAGCGCTTTTGCATCGCCACGGCCATGGACACCGCCTGCTGCGCCGGGTCTGGGATTTCTATCGGGTCGTTGAAGAAGATCATCAGACCGTCGCCGGCAAAGCGTTCCAATGTGCCGCCATGGGCCATGATGATCTCGCCCATGGCTTCGTGGAATTCGCCGAGCACGCGCATCACTTCGTCGGCCTCGTGCGTGTCGGTAAAGGCGGTGTAGCCGCGCAGGTCGAGAAAGACGACGACGATTTCGCGC
>CAZAGR010000260.1:0-4358 GCA_964484585.1 uncultured Propionivibrio sp.
GCATCAAGCAGAGAGGTGAAATTATATGGGGCAGTTAGGCGTATGTAAAGCCCTTTCATAAATAAACTCACGGCCGCGTAGAATTAACCGGCATGAATGCTTACAAACTCATCCGGCCCCTGTTGTTTTCGCTTGAACCAGAAAGAGCGCACGAACTGACCCTCTCCCTGCTTGGCCTGACAGGCGTTATCCGCCGCCCCCCAAACGTCGCCGGACAAGTGTCCGAACCGATTACCGTCATGGGGTTAACGTTTCCAAATCGCGTCGGATTGGCCGCGGGGCTCGACAAAAATGGAATTGCCTTAGACGGCCTTGCCGGACTAGGTTTCGGATTTGTTGAAGTGGGAACCGTGACACCGCTGCCACAGACGGGAAACCCAAAGCCGCGACTATTCCGCTTAACGGAGCAGCAGGCAATTATCAATCGAATGGGTTTCAACAATCTTGGGGTCGATCGACTACTCCAAAACCTCGACAGAGCACGTTACAAAGGAATTCTCGGGATCAACATTGGTAAAAACGCAATAACGCCGATGGATAGGGCGACAGAGGACTACTTGATTTGCCTGGAAAAAGTGTACCCACGCGCTTCTTATGTTACGGTAAACATTTCCTCTCCGAATACTAGGAATCTCCGTGAATTGCAGGGCCAATCTGAGCTGGAAGCGCTCCTAGGATCACTTAAACGCCGCCAAGACGAGCTGTCTCAGCGCCACGGACGCTATGTGCCGATTACCCTGAAGATCGCCCCCGACCTTGACAGTCGGCAAATTGGCCAGATTGCCGATTCATTGCGCCGACATCGGATCGATGGCGTCATTGCAACCAATACGACCATCGGACGCGAGGGCGTTGAGACATCGACCAAAGCAAATGAGGCCGGAGGGCTGTCCGGGCGACCCCTTCTTGCAAAGTCCACCGAGGTGGTACGATATTTAGCCGACGCACTCGCCGGCGAAGTTCCAATCATAGCGGCCGGCGGGATTTCCTGCGCGAGAGACGCGCAGGCCAAAATCGCCGCAGGCGCTTCGTTAGTTCAACTCTATAGCGGACTCATTTTCCACGGTCCGGCACTTATACACGAGTGTGTGCAGTCTTTAAACTATCCGCTTCCGCACCAATACCTTCCTGACACTGACACTGGTAGTGGCACTAATGGATAATCTGCCCATCAACAATCATCACTTGCACGAATCCCGCTGACACCCCAATTCATGAGCGGATACTTCTTTGTTTTAATTGGCGCTGTATTCGTCAACAACGTTGTATTGGTCCGAATTTTGGGACTCTGTCCGTTTATGGGTGTTTCAAAAAAACTTGAAACAGCCCTTGGCATGGGGGCCGCAACAACTTTTGTGCTAACGATGGGTTGCGGCAGCAGTTATGTAATTGATCGCTGGCTGTTGCAACCGAATGGACTGGAGTACCTGCGTACTCTTTCGTTTATTGTCACCATCGCCGCCATAGTGCAACTGACTGAGCTGATTATCCAGAAGGTCAGCCCATTGTTACATCAGGTGCTGGGTATTTACCTGCCACTCATAACGACAAACTGCGCAGTGCTTGGCGTCCCCCTTCTGAATGTCGCGCTGAAACACAATTTTGTGGAATCACTCTTGTTCGGCTTTGGCAGTGCGGTTGGGTTCTCTCTAGCCCTCGTGCTCTTTGCCGCCGTCCGCGAGCGGCTTGAAGGCGCCGATATCCCGATTCACTTTCGCGGCACAGCTATTGCCATGATCACCGCCGGCCTGATGAGTTTGGCATTCATGGGATTTGCCGGCCTCGACAAGTACAAATAGCAATGCTTGTAGCCATTTCGGTCATGGCCCTCGGCGCCATCGTGCTTGGGGCGGCGCTCGGTTATGCCGCAGTAAAGTTCCGCGTCGAGGGCGACCCGTTAGTAGAAAAAATAGACGCAATTTTGCCGCAAACCCAATGCGGACAATGCAGCTACCCGGGATGCAAACCTTACGCAGTAGCCATCGCCAAAGGCGAGACTGATATCAACCAATGCCCCCCGGGTGGTGAAGAAGGCATACGCAAACTCGCCGATTTGCTTGGCCGCGAATTCAAACCGCTTTCTGCGGAGCATGGTATCGAAAAACCCAAAGCACTCGCCATCATCGATGAACAAAACTGCATCGGCTGCACCTTATGCATTCAGGCCTGCCCGGTTGACGCGATCGTTGGCGCGGCCAAACAAATGCACACCGTCGTCGCAAACTTATGCACCGGCTGCGAGCTTTGCCTGCCGCCCTGCCCGGTGGATTGCATCGCAATGGCGCCCGTCGTCGAGACCGTCGACACATGGAAATGGAGATATCCGGTGGTCAAACTACAACCGGTGACCACATGAATACATCTCTACGCCGGCTATTCAGCTTCAACGGAGGAGTCAAACCTGACTACCACAAGGAAGCGTCAACAGCCCTGCCGATCGCCGTCCCGCCAGCGCCGACTTTTCTGGTCATTCCACTTCACCAAAACATCGGCGGTACGCCGCGCCCGTGCATCGAAATCGGTCAACAGGTTCTGAAAGGCCAGCGCATTGGCGAGGCGGATGGCGACGTTTCGTCTGCGGTACATGCATCGACCTCGGGCACAATAGTCGCGATTGAAATGCGTCGAATGCCGCACCCCTCGGGACTTCGCGCTCTTTGCGTCGTCCTGCAGGCAGACGGCAACGATAGGTGGATCGATAGTGAGCCTTTCGATTTCAAAACCGCTCACCAAGAAGTGACCCGCAGCTACCTTCGTGACGCGGGCATCGTCGGCCTCGGCGGCGCGGTATTTCCGAGTCACCTCAAGTTGAATCCTGGGCAACGTGGGCACCTGGATACATTAGTGATCAACGGTGCGGAGTGCGAGCCGTTTATCACCTGCGACGACGTCTTGATGCGCGAACGCGCCGATGAAATAGTCAAAGGCGCACAAATGATGCGCGAAATCCTCGATGCGCGGCTTGTTTTAATCGGCATTGAAGACAACAAGCCAGGGGCAATCGAGGCAATGCGAAGATCAGTCGAGTCAAGCGAAGGCCTCGTACAAATAGTCGCTATACCCACACGCTATCCGGCCGGGGGTGCCAAGCAGCTAATACGCGTGCTCACCGGAATTGAAGTACCCCATGGCGAACGCTCTGTAGACTATGGGGTACAGTGCTTCAATGTTGCGACAGCGCTCGCCATCTACCAAGCGATTGTACTAGGGCGACCATTGATTTCCCGCATCGTCACGGTCGCCGGCAACGTGCAGCGCCCACGCAACTTCGAAGCGCTGATCGGCACACCGATGGACGTCCTCGTTGCCTTGTGTGATGCCCTGCCCGATACGGATCGACTGATCATGGGTGGCCCGATGATGGGCCTTCCGATGCCTGGAGATGAGGTTCCAGTCGTCAAAGCCACTAACTGCATACTTGTCGGATCAAAGGCGCTCTTTCCGCCAGCGCCGCCAGAAATGCCATGCATTCGTTGCGGCGACTGCGCTAAAGCCTGCCCGGCAGATCTGCAGCCATTCGAACTCTACTGGTTCTCGCGCGCCAAGCAATTCGGCAGGGCACAGGAATACAAGCTGTTCGACTGCATTGAATGCGGCTGCTGCGCGTATGTGTGCCCGTCGCACATACCACTCGTAGACTATTACCGGTTCGCAAAAAGTGAAATTTGGGCGCGGGAATCGGAAAAAGCGTCCGCAGACGATGCCCGCGACCGTCACGAGTTTCGCCAAATTCGGGAGCAGCGTGATCAAATGGCAAAAGCCTCCCGGCAAGCTGCGAAGACGACCAGCGCCATTCCAGCGGCGGCCACCATCCCGGGAAGTCAAGAGTCGCCCACGGCTTCACCCGATCAGGATGCAAAGAAGGCGCTTATTGCAGCGGCGATGGCGCGCGCTCGCAAACAACAAGCCGCCGCAGCACCTGAAAATATGAAAGATCTTTCGCCCGGGCAATTGGCTGACATTGACTCGATAGAAACGAGGCGCGCCGAGATTCGCGAAATCGCCAAACCGCATTTACCCCCCGACACTTGATTCATGGCCAACAGCTCTCCCTACCTGATCAAATCCTCCAGCGTCCAGATGGTCATGATGAAGGTTTTGCTGGCTCTGTTGCCCGGAATCGGGGCACATGTGTGGTTCTTTGGCCCCGCTCTACTCATACAAATTACACTTGCCTCGATAACGGCCATCATCGCCGAGGCGGCAGTCTTGAAGCTTCGAGGCAAGCCTGTCTGGCTATTTGTCGGCGACGGATCAGCGCTGGTAACTGCGTGGCTGATTGCGCTCAGCGTACCGCCTATTGCTCCATGGTGGCTAATCGTGGTGGGTACGCTGGTCGCGATCGTGATTGCAAAACA
>CAZAGR010000261.1:0-4334 GCA_964484585.1 uncultured Propionivibrio sp.
CGTCGAGGTGGCCGTGGCAAGCAGGCGGCATCGATAAAAGAGGATGATTTTGTTGATCAACTGTTCATAGCCAATACTCACGATTACATTCTGTGTTTCTCTAATCGTGGCCGAGTTTACTGGTTGAAAGTTTATGAAGCTCCCGAAGGGGCGAGGAATGCGCGAGGAAAACCAATCGTGAACCTCTTCCCGCTTGAGGCCAACGAAAAAATTACGGCGATTCTTCCGGTCAAAGAGTTTGACGAAGCGCATTTTGTATTCATGGCAACCGCCCTTGGTACGGTGAAAAAGACGTCGCTGACTAATTTTGACAACCCGCGCAAGGCTGGCATCATTGCTGTTGAGTTGGATGATGGCGATCACCTGATCGGCGTGGCGATCACCAATGGTGATTGCGATGTCATGCTTTTTTCCGATTCAGGTAAGGCAGTGCGGTTTAGCGAAAGTGATGTTCGTCCGCTGGGCCGCAAGGCGCGCGGTGTTCGTGGAATGATGCTGGAGGATGGTCAGCGCGTGATTTCCATGCTGGTCGCTTCCGACGAGCTTGATTCCGTGTTGACGGCAACTGAAAATGGTTATGGCAAGCGAACGGCAATTTCAGAGTACACCCGTCATGGACGCGGTACCAAAGGAATGATCGCGATTCAGACCTCAGAGCGGAATGGTCGTGTGGTTGGCGCAGTCTTGGTGCGGACAGAAGACGAAGTCATGTTGATTTCAACCGGTGGCGTGCTGATTCGTACCCTGGTGTCTCAGGTGCGCGAACTCGGCCGGGCAACTCAAGGGGTGAGGTTGATCAACCTGGACGATGGCACTTTGCTGGCCGGCATTGAAAAGGTGATCGAAGCCGAAGTTTTAGCTGAGCCGGGTGTTGATGGAGCCATTGATGGCGGCATTGAGGGACCCATTGATCCGGAAGCGGGACCGGAAGGCCCCGTGGAATAGTTGCAACAGTGAATTTGCACCAGTCGTAGATAACGAGGGAGATTGCAGTGGCACGATTAATTAATTTCAGCGCGGGACCGGGCGTGCTTCCGGTTGAGGTCTTGCAGCAGGCAGCGGATGAAATGCTGGATTGGCACGGCAGTGGTCAGTCGGTCATGGAGATGAGCCATCGCGGCAAGGAATTCATGTCAATCGCAGCGCTGGCCGAAACCGATCTGCGTGATTTGCTAGCAATACCGGCGAATTACAAGGTGCTTTTCCTGCAGGGCGGTGCCACATTGCAGTTTGAGATGATCCCGCAAAATCTCTTGGTTGGTAAGAGCTCGGCCGACTATGTTCATACTGGTGAGTGGGCGAAGAAGGCTATCAAGGAAGCCCAAGCGGTCGGCAAGGTCAATGTTATTGCGTCAAGCGAGGACAGAAAATTTACCTACGCGCCATCAGGGTGGACGCCAACCAAGGATGCCGCCTATGTCCACTACACGGCGAACGAGACTATTGGCGGCGTGGAATTTTACTGGACACCTGACACCGGCGACGTTCCGCTAGTGTGTGATATGTCGTCGAACATTCTGTCCAAACCGATTGATGTCAGTCGTTTTGGACTGATATATGCCGGCGCACAAAAGAACATTGGCCCCGCCGGACTGACTATTGTGATTGTGCGTGATGATTTGATCGGCCGAGCTCAGCCAGCGCCATCAACGATGATGAATTACAAGACGCATGCTGACGCTGATTCGATGTACAACACGCCGCCGACTTATGGCATATACATTGCCGGACTGGTATTTCAGTGGCTAAAACGGCAGGGTGGGTTGGCTGAAATTGAACGGGCCAATATCGCCAAAGCACAATTGCTTTACAACCACCTCGATTCAACTGCGTTCTACAAAAACCCTGTGGAGAAGGCCGATCGTTCGCGAATGAATGTTCCCTTCACTCTGAAGGACGAAGCTCTTGATGAACCCTTTCTCAAGGGTGCGCAGAAGGCCGGGATGTTGCAGTTAAAGGGCCATCGTTCGGTCGGTGGTATGCGCGCATCAATGTATAACGCGATGTCGATAGACGGTGTGCAGCATCTGGTCAGTTACATGCGGGAGTTTGAGAGACAACATGGGTGATCAGGCTCCTTCATTGCGCGTTTTAGTGCTGAATCAGATCTCGCAAGGCGGATTGAAACGGCTGCCGAGTGACATTTATCTGGCGGGGAAAGATGTATCAAATCCAGATGCCGTATTGGTGCGGTCTGCCGATATGCACGCAATGGAGATTCCCGCGAGTGTTCGCGCCATCGCCAGAGCCGGCGCCGGTACTAATAATATTCCCGTTGCTGCGATGAGTGCGAGAGGTGTTCCAGTGTTCAATGCGCCGGGTGCCAACGCCAATGCGGTCAAGGAACTGGTGCTGGCGGGTATGCTGATGGCGGCGCGCAATCTTCCCGGTGCCTTGCGGTTTGTGTCCGCCTTGGATCCAGATGACTCGATGATGGATAAGCATGTCGAGGAAGGCAAAAAAAGTTTCTCCGGGATTGAGTTGGCGGGACACACCTTGGGGGTGATCGGCCTTGGCAAGATCGGTTGTCTTGTTGCCGATGCTGCGATCAAGCTCGGGATGAACGTACTTGGTCACGACCCCGAAATCACCGTCGATGCCGCGTGGAGTTTGCCGTCGCAAGTGAAGAAAGCACATAGCGTTGCCGAGGTGCTTAAGGGTTCAGATTTCGTGACGCTTCACGTGCCGATGATCGATGCGACACGTTACTTGATTAACGAGACAACGATCGAGCAGATGCGACATGGAGCCGTGCTGTTGAATTTTTCGCGGGATGCGGTGGTCAATGAAAGTGCGGTAATCGGTGCACTTGACTCCAAGAAGTTAGGAGCATATGTGTGCGATTTTCCAGGCGCGAAATTGAACGCCCATCCAAAGGTTATTGCGCTGCCGCACCTCGGCGCGTCGACGCGAGAGGCGGAGGAAAATTGTGCGTTGATGGTCGTCGACCAGTTGCGTGACTATCTGGAACACGGCAATGTCCAGAATGCCGTAAATTTTCCGAGCGTGGGGATGGCGCGGGAATCTAAATATCGCATCGCGATTGCCAACTCGAATGTGCCAAATATGCTCGGACAGATTTCAACCGCAATGGCAAGTTCCGGCCTCAATATTCACAACATGGTGAATAAGTCACGCGGCGATATGGCCTACACGATCGTTGATGTTGACAGCCCAGTCGCGCCAAGCGTCACTCAACTGATCGCGGCGATAAATGGCGTATTGGCCGTTCGGTATTTGCCGCTGATGGATTGATCCATGGGCGAACCAAGCCAAAAAGCTGAAACGGCGGAGGAATTGATCGAGTTGCGTGGTCTGCGTGACGCTATTGATGGCATTGATGACCAGTTGCTCACGCTTATCAATCAACGGGCGAGTTTGGCGCACCGCATCGGCGAGATAAAGCAGGGAAACATCTACCGTCCTGAACGAGAGGCGCAAGTGCTGCGCCGATTGAGCGGGGCGAATGGCGGCCCTTTGCCCGAGGAGTCGGTGCAGCGCATCGCCCGTGAGGTCATGTCGGCGTGCCTTGCATTGGAACAAGCTCTGGTGATCGCGTACCTTGGTCCTGCGGGAACCTTTTCAGAGACGGCTGTGCGCAAGCACTTCGGTGGCGCGCCAGAGCTGCTGGCGTGTGCTGCAATTGATGATGCATTTCGGGCAGTAGAGGCGGGCAACGCCGATTACGCAGTGGTGCCGGTTGAAAACTCAACGGAGGGTGCCATAGGGCGTACGCTCGATTTGCTGGTGAGCTCGCCGCTAAAAATCTGTGGTGAAATCAATCTTCCGATACATCAAAACCTACTGTCCTTGGGTAATTCGCTGACAGATGTCGAGCGCGTATATTCGCACTCGCAGTCATTGGCGCAATGCCATGAGTGGATGAACCGAAATCTTGCGTCAATACCTCGCGCACCCGTCGCGAGCAATGCGGAAGCGGCACGGTTGGCTGCCGATGACGTTCACGCCGCTGCTATAGCCGGTGAGGCGGCGGCTACGCGTTATGGTCTCAACATTCTCGCCGCAAATATAGAGGACGACCCGGATAACACAACACGGTTCCTCGTGCTTGGGCGCCATGATGCCGGCCCCTCGGGCAAGGACAAAACATCTCTGGTGTGTTCTGCGCAGAACAAGGCAGGCGCCATGCATGATTTATTGACACCCTTAGCCGTGCATGGAGTTTCAATGACGAAATTTGAGTCACGTCCAGCGCGCGGTATGGGTGGTGGCCGTTGGCAATATGTATTTTTCGTTGATGTCGAAGGTCACCAGGCCCAACCAGCGCTCGCAGCGGCCCTCAGCCGTCACCGCGCCGGCGACTCGATGATCCA
>CAZAGR010000262.1:0-4332 GCA_964484585.1 uncultured Propionivibrio sp.
AAGATCCAGGCGGCCGTTGTCCACGGTCGTGACCAGCGCGCCCAGGTGGCATCGAGCCGGCCGGCGAGCAGTGCCGCGATGGCAAAAGCGAAGGCGACGGAAAAGCCGACGTAGCCCATGTAAAGCATCGGTGGATGAAAGACCAGGCCGGGGTCTTGCAGCAGCGGATTCAGGTCGCGGCCTTCATCGGGCATCGGCAAGAGGCGCTCGAACGGGTTGGAGGTGAAAAGCACGAAGGCCATCAGGCCGATTGCAACCAGCCCGAGCACGGCGAGCACGCGAGCGACAATAGCGTCGGGCAGTTGACGCGAAAAAGTGGCGACCGCCAGCCCCCATCCTGCAAGCATCAGCAGCCAAAGCAGCAACGAGCCTTCATGTCCGCCCCAGACGGCGGCAAAGCGATACAGTTCGGGCAAGTGGGTGTTGGAATGCTCGGCCACATATTTCACGGAAAAATCATTCACCATGAAGGACTGCGCGAGGCAGCCGAAGGCGAAAGCGATCAGGAAAAATTGCGTTTGGGCGGCCGGGCGGGCCAGTGCCATCCACTGTGTCTGCCCACGTTGCGCACCAATCATAGGCAAGGTGCCTTGAATGATGGTGACCAGGAAAGCAAGGATGAGGGCGAAGTGCCCGAGTTCAGCAATCATAGTTTGACGCCTTTCTGTGCCTGATCGATAGCGTGTTTGGCTTCGGGTGGCATGTAGTTTTCATCGTGTTTGGCAAGAACTTCGCTGGCGGTGAATAGTCCATCACTGCCCAGTCGTCCTTGCACTACGGCGCCTTTGCCGGCTTTGAACAGGTCGGGCAGGATGCCCGTATAGGCGACCGGAATTTCTTTGACGGTATCTGTGACGATGAAGCGTACCGTCATGTCCGTGCGCTGGATGGAGCCGTCCTTGACCATGCCGCCGATGCGGAAGGCCTTGCCTTGCGGCGCCTTGCCGGCGAGGACTTCGCTTGGTGTGACGTACAGGGCGATGTTGCTGTCGAGTGCGTTGAGCGCAAGCGTGGCGGCAAGGGCGATCGAGGCAAGGCCGCCAACAATAAGTGCGGCGCGTTTATGACGTGGTTTCATATGGGGTCTTGGGAAGAAAAATTTTCACTGATTTCGTCAGCGAGCCGTTCGCGACGCAGGCTGTCTGCAATCTGCTTTTGACGGTGTCTGATCAGAATAGGTTCCGCAATCATCAAAATTGCGCAGGCGCCGAAGCTGCCCCAGACGTAAAGGGCGTAGCCACCCATCGCGAAAAATTCGCCGACGCTATTCCATTGCATGCTTAACCCAATCGGTGTGGCGTTCGCGCTCGAGAATGATGGCCCGGACGCGAGTGAGCGAGATGGCGATGGAGTACATCCAGAAGCACAGCGCCATGAGCAACATGCCGAGCAACATGGTTTGCGCCATTGAGGGTGATTTGGTCAGGCTGACCGATGATCCCTGATGCAGCGTATTCCACCACTTCACCGAAAAATAGATGATCGGCACATTCACCACGCCGACCAGCGCCAGAATCGCGCCGGCTTTGTCGGCACGCCGTGGATCATCGATGGCGGCCTGCAGGGCGATGAAGCCGATATAGAGGAAGAACAGGATCAGTTCGGACGTCAGGCGTGCATCCCAGACCCACCAGGCGCCCCACATCGGTTTGCCCCACAGTGCGCCGGTCCATAGCGAAAGTGCTGCCATCAAGGCGCCGGTCGGGGCCAGCGCTTGCGCCATCATACCGGAGAGGCGGGTGTTGAACGACAAGCCGAATCCAGCCCAGCCGGCCATGACGCAATAAATGAACATTGACATCCACGACGCTGGTACATGGACGAAGATGATGCGGTAACCCTCACCCTGCTGGGCGTCGGTGGGCGCGACGAAGAAGCTGATCCACAAGCCGGCGCCGCCGAAAATTGCGGCGGCAGCCCAGAACCATGGAATCATCTTGCCGGCCAGCGGATAAAAAGTCTGCGGGCTGGAGAAGTGGAGCCAGTTAATGAGTCGGTTAGTCATTCGAACATTATCAAAAAAGTCGGCGGTGGCGGTCCGTAGTGGCTTGGCGAACGTCTTTTGTTCGCTTAGCCCACTACGCAGTGGTTTTATCAGACGGCGTTGTGATGCTGCATTTCTATTCCAAAGCTATTTTCAAGGCCGCCGTGGTTGCCCAGGGCGCAAAAAACACGGCCAGTGCCAACATGGCCGCCAATAACGACAAGTGACCGCCGGCATCAAGTCCTGCCACATGCGCCTCGACGGCACCTGCACCAAAAATCAAGGCCGGCACGTATAGCGGCAACACCAGCAGCGCCAGCAATACGCCGCCGCCACGAACTCCGAGTGTCAGCGCGGCGCCAATGGCACCGATCAAGGACAGCAGCGGAGTGCCGAGCAGCAGGGCCAGCGTCAACACTCCAAGCGCGCCACCATCCAGATCAAATTGCAGACCCAGTATTGGCGCCAGCAACACCAGAGGCAGGCCGCAGACCAGCCAATGAGCCAGTATTTTGCCAGACACCAGCAGACCAAAGGGAGAAGGCGACAGCGCGAGCTGTTCCAGCGTACCGTCGAGGTGATCGGCGGCGAACAAGCGTGGCAGGCCGAGCAGGGTCGCCAACAGGGCGGCCACCCACAGTACGCCGGGGGCGATTTTCTTCAGCAACACGGGTTCCGGACCAATGCCGAGCGGGAACAGGCTGACCACAATGACGAAAAAAAACACCGTGGTGAGTACTTCGCTCTTGCGCCGCAGCGCCAGCAACAGGTCGCGGCGGGTGGTAATCCAAAGTGGCTGAAGCAGCGAAGTCACAATTTCAATACCTGCCCGCCAGGCACCGGGAGTGGTTGATGACTGGTGAGCACGGCGAGTCCGCCGTCCGTCAAATGCTCCGCAATCAGATCGCCGAGCAGTTTGACTGCGCCGACGTCCAGTGCGTTGAACGCCTCGTCCAACACCCACAGCTTCGCTGGACGGGTGAGCAATCGCGCCAGCAGCACGCGTCGTTTTTGGCCGGCCGAGAGCACCCTCACCGGAAGTTCCTCGCGCCCGCGCAAACCCATACGTTGCAGAGCGCCCAACGCCCCGCGGTCGTCGAGCGCGACACCATCAAGCGCCGCCGCCAGACGCAGGTTTTCCAACGGCGTCAGTTCGTCTTTGACTGCCGCATGGTGGCCCAGGTATATAAGTTCATTGCGGAATTCAGGTGAAGGCGCCGGTTCGCCGCGCCAGCGGATCTGGCCCGACTCCATCGGAGCCAGCCCGACGATCAAGCGCATCAGACTGGTCTTGCCGCTGCCGTTGTCGCCCTGCACGTGAAGCCATTGCCCGGACGCCAGCGAAAAGCTGATTTGGGCGAATAAAGGGCGCTCGCCACGGGTGCAGGAAAGGTTGCTTACGTCAAACATCAGGAGGATTTTGCCTGAAGCGGCAGTCAGATGTCTTAAGCTAGATCAAATCGGATGATTCAGACTGTGTGTGGAGGCGCCGTACAGGAGTAGGCTCAAGTCTTCGGCATTGCTCGTCGTTGTTATCGGAATGGGTCCTCCGTCTCCCTTCACTGCCACCCTGACTGCCACGTTGGGATTGATCGCGACACTTCCGCGACGACCCTCGCCGCTGTCGTCGTCAACCCGCCTTGATGAGCTGTTTCTGCGACTTGCCCGCGTGCAGACCGAGCAAGAAGCTCTGCAGACGGAAGATTGCATCTGGTGGCTGTGGATGTTTGACCCGAACGCCGCAGCGGCGGCGGTGCTGGACCGGGCAACCACCGATATAGCCTATCGCCGGTTCGATATTGCCGAGACGCGTCTGGTCAAGCTGCTGCGCACGCGGCCGGATTACACCGAGGCCTGGCACAAGCTCGGCACCTTGCATTATCTGTTGGGGCGAGATGAAGAAAGCCTCGATGATTGCCGCCATTCGCTGGAACTGGAGCCGCGCCATTTCGGCGCTTTATGTACCATCGGCGAGATTTTCTTTGGTGCCGGCGAACTGGAAGGCGCGAGATTGGCGTTTCAGGCAGCGTTGCGGTTGCATCCGCATCATGCGGCTGCGGCGGCGCGGTTGGCTGAACTGCGCGATTGATTGACGCCTGGATTGGGGCGGGAACGATCGGCCAAGCGTAGTCGCGTTCGATGCCGCGGCGCCGTTTGACTTCGGGCAACCACTGGCGGCAATGCAGCGACTGCCGTCACTGGCAGTGCAGAAATGATGCGGCCGTGAGCGGCGGCTAAGTGAGTGCACCCGACGTTCCAACAGGGGGGATATGATTCAGATGGCAGTCGGGATTCGGCCAAGACTGGTCGCTCAAACTGGGAAATAGTCCAAATTTAAGGATCCGCTA
>CAZAGR010000263.1:0-2054 GCA_964484585.1 uncultured Propionivibrio sp.
CCAACTCCCTGAATATTCTGGTCGTCGAAGACGACGACTCCTTGCGCGACGCTTTATTGATCACGCTGGAAACGGCCGGCCATCAGGTTACCGGAGTCGATGGCGGGCCCTCTGCCCTTGACGAACTGGGTCGCAACAATTTCAGCATGGTGGTATCCGACTTGCGCATGTCGCCGATGGACGGGTTGACTCTGCTCGGGGAAATTCGTAACCGTCGTCCAGGCCTTCCGGTATTGCTGATGACCGCGTTCGGCGATGTCGACAAGGCCGTTGCGGCGATGCGCGGTGGTGCGTGTGACTTCATGCTCAAACCCTTCGAGCCCAAGGCGCTGATCGAGGCGATCGCCCGCTACGCGATTCCCCCTGCGCCGTCCGACGGCGTCATCGCTGTCGATCCCAAAACGCGCGACACGCTGTTGCTCGCGGCGCGGGTGGCCAGAACGGACGCCACGGTCATGCTCACGGGCGAATCCGGCGTCGGCAAAGAAGTGTTTGCGCGCTATATTCATGATCAGTCAGCACGCAGCAGCGGACCATTTGTCGCCATCAACTGCGCTGCAATTCCCGATACTTTGCTGGAAGCGACGCTGTTCGGTTACGAAAAAGGCGCATTCACCGGCGCACAAACTGCGCAGGCAGGCAAATTTGAGCAGGCCAATGGCGGCACTTTGTTGCTCGACGAGATTTCTGAAATGCCGCTCGGCCTACAAGCCAAGCTACTGCGTGTATTGCAGGAGCGCGAAGTCGAACGCGTTGGTGGCAAAAAGCCCGTGTCACTCAATATCCGCGTTCTGGCGACATCCAATCGGGACATGTTGGGTGAGGTTCGCGTTGGCCGCTTCCGCGAGGATTTGTATTACCGGCTAAATGTTTTTCCACTGGAGATTCCATCACTGCGCGAGCGGCCGGGCGATATTTTGCCGTTGGCCCGTCATTGCCTGGCGAGGCAGGCAACGGCGCAAGGGCGGGCGGCAAGATTTGCCGCTGCCGCCGAGGATCGGCTGCTCGGTTACATCTGGCCAGGCAATGTGCGCGAGCTCGAAAATCTTGTTCAGCGCGCCTTGATACTTGCTCCCGGAGAGGTCATTGAAGCAGATGACTTACTCTTGGGTGCGGCACACGTTACCGATAATTCTCGGCTGGCTGTGCACAGCCAGCTGATCGGCGCTGGGCGAGAAGCAATGCTTGGGGAAACCCCCGGCGCCGTCCCGCCAGCGCCGACTTTTTTCGAAAGCCCTGCTGCGACAGGCTCGCCGGCCAATATGCGTGATCTGGAGCGCCAGCACATTTTGGACACCTTAAGCAGCATGGGCGGATCGCGCAAGAAGGCTGTTGCAGTGCTGGGCATCTCCGAACGGACGCTTCGTTACAAACTCGCCCAGTACCGCGAAGAGGGCTGGATCAAGGACGAGGGCGAGGAATGAACCGTTCGGATAAGCGCGAGTTTCGGGCCGGCACGGCGATTGCTATTCACAAACCCGAGTAATTCAATTAAGCTTATCCCATGGCCATCGACACGCGACAACTTGACCAGATGCTCAGCGAGCTCCGCTCCGCATCGGCGCTGACCGGCAGCAAACCGGCAGGTGGGGTCGCGGCCACGCACGGCGACGGCCCGGATTTCGCGCAGGTACTCAAATCGACCATCGATCAGGTCAGCGCCGCGCAAAATGAAGCCAAAGCGATGACCGAGAATTTCGCCTCCGGCCAGAGTGACGTCAATCTGCAGGATGTCATGATCAATCTGCAAAAAGCCAATCTGTCATTCCAGCAGATGGTACAAGTGAGGAACAAACTGGTGTCGGCGTATCACGACATCATGAATATGCAGGTTTGATGGCTCCGTTCGCTCCGAAGCCCATTTTGGATGCTTCGTCGATGCCCGGCGTGTGCGTATGAGAGCGATGTTCGCGTAAGGTCTAGATCAACGCGAACCCGAGTACCTTGGCAGCGCGCTGCAGGCGCGCATCAAAACAGGCAAACTGGATTTCCTGACCGCTTGCCTCGCGGAGTGTACGTGCAGCCGCGAGCTGCACGCTGTCGTAGGCTCGAAG
>CAZAGR010000263.1:2154-4300 GCA_964484585.1 uncultured Propionivibrio sp.
CGAACATACAATTTCACAAGTGCTGAGGTATCGCAGAAGAGAATCAACCTCGATCCTCCATGACGATTCCACTGACCGGCGTGTTGTTGTTTGCGGCCAATTGCAATGGCGTGTCAATACGGGGTTTCCCACCATTCCATGAAATTGTCCCGTCGGCGATCAACCGATTCCATCGTTCATCGGCAAATGATGGAACGCCAACGATGCGAGCGACGGGCCTATTGTGACACGTCACTTCGAATACTTCTCCGGCTTGTGCGCGCGCGAGTATGCGAGAGAGGCCTGATTTCAGTTCTTTGACAGCCACCCGCATATCAACTCCATTTGTAATATATGACCTCATTATGTTTTTATTTTAGTTTATTTGGGATACAAAAGCTATAAATTTCCAGTATTTGTGGGTCGATCAGCTTCTGTGCGAAATTGAAAGCGCTGTTATCGTTTCCGTATCATGATCTGTAAAATCGCCGGGTCAACTCTAGGGCTATAGATCATGTGGTTTCGCAATCTTCAGATATTTCGTCTCACCAGTGCGTGGGATTATTCCAGCGAAACCTTATCGGCAGCGCTGGAGCGTGGAGTCTTTCAAGTCTGTGGCGCGACTGATCGTGTTTCCCGTGGCTGGGTGCCGCCACGAGGTAATGAAGGTGAGCTTGTCTTTTCAATCGCAGGGCAACAGTTGATTGCGCTGGGTGTAGAGCAAAAGCTCTTACCCGCGTCCGTCGTCCGCCAATATGCTGAAACCAAATTGCAGCAGATCGAGTCGGCACAAGGCTACAAGCCGGGGCGCAAACAAGCCCGCGACGTGCGCGACGAGATTGAGATCGAATTGCTGCCTCGCGCCTTCGTAAAACGCGGGCTGACGTATGTCTGGATCGATCCGACCAATCGTTGGCTGCTGATTGATGCGTCGTCGAGTGCGCGTGCCGATGAGGTCATCGAACACCTCAAACTATCCTTGGGCGAACTGCCATTGACCCTTCTGAAAACTCAGCTCGCGCCAGGATCAGCCTTAACGCAGTGGTTGGCTGCCGGCGCCGCACCCGGGAGCTTCACGATCGATCGTGATTGCGAGCTTCAAGCGCCCGCCGAGGAACGTGCCGCCGTGCGCTACGTGCGACACAATCTCGATAGTGACGAAGTCCGGGCGCACATTGGCGCGGGCAAGACCGCCACGCGACTATCCTTGACCTGGAATGATCGCGTTTCCTTCGTGCTTACCGAACAATTGCAGATCAAGCGGCTTGCCTTTCTCGATCTGTTGAAAGAAGACGCCGAGCGTCAGTCTGAAAATGCCGACGATCTTTTTGCAGCGAATTTCACCATCATGACCGGTGAGTTGGCACAGTTGCTAGCCCATCTGGTTGAGGTTCTGGGTGGTGAGGCAGAGTAGAGCCGCGACAGCGTTATGCGTGCTCTGGACGACCTTCGGGTCGCCCGCGGGAGCCTTTCTGTCTGCCGCCCACGCCGAAGGTATCGATGTCGGCAAGCCCTCGGCGATGCGCAACCTTGTGCCGGCACACCAACTGGAACAGGATGCGGCACAGAACTACCGGCAGATGATGCAGCAGGCGGCATCGCAGCGGGCGATGGCGTCCGCTGAACATCCCCAACTCAAGCGCTTGCGCTCTATCGCTGCCCGCTTGATCCCATTTACAGAACGATTCAACCCGCGTGCCCGCGAATGGCGGTGGGAAGTCAATCTGATTGGTTCGAAGCAGATAAACGCCTTTTGCATGCCCGGCGGCAAGATTGCTTTCTACAGCGGAATCCTTGATCAACTGAAATTGACCGACGATGAAGTCGCCATCGTCATGGGGCACGAGATCGCGCACGCCCTGCGCGAGCATGCACGCGAACAGATGGCGAAGTCTGCGCTCACTCAGTTGGGTGCCGGCCTGCTAGGCGAGATGATCGGCGGCGGTCGTTATGCCGGTGCCTTTCGACTCGGCGGCAATGTTCTCCGGCTGAAGTTTTCGCGCAACGACGAGACAGAGGCGGATATTGTAGGCCTCGACATCGCCGCGCGAGCGGGGTTTGACCCGCGTGCGGGGATTAGCTTGTGGAGAAAAATGGCCGCGGCATCAAACGGTGCTCCGCTGGAGTTTCTGTCGACTCACCCGGCAGGAGAAAATCGGATTGGCGA
>CAZAGR010000264.1:0-4258 GCA_964484585.1 uncultured Propionivibrio sp.
GCGCCATATGAGCCGCCAAGAACGATGGTGAGTTTGGGCACTCGCGCATTCGCTACAGCCTGGATCATCTTCGAGCCATGCTTGATTGCGCCGGCGCGTTCGGCTGCCGAGCCGACCATGTAACCCGTCGTGTTCTGCAAAAATACCAGCGGCGTGTTGCTCTGGTCGCAGAGCTGGATGAATTGCGCCGCTTTGGTTGAGCCACCGGGCTGGATCGGGCCGTTGTTGCCGAGAATGCCCACCAGATGACCTTCGATACGGGCGTGACCGCAGACGGTGTCTACGGCGTAAGCCGCCTTGAACTCAAGAAAATCGGAGGCGTCAACCAGGCGGGCGACAACTTCGCGCACATCGTAGGGTTCGCGTTCATCGGCGGGAACGACGCCGAGCAGTTCCGCGCTGGAGAAGTTGGGCTCTTGAAAAATCGGCGTTGGCGGGACGGCGCTCCAGTTCAGCTTATCCATCACTTCGCGCGCCATGGCAATTGCGTGGGCATCGTTCTCGCAAAGATATTCGCCGAGACCGGTGACGGTGGCATGGGTTTCCGCGCCACCGAGCGTCTCCTCATCCACATCTTCGCCCATGGCGGCTTTGACCAGCGGCGGGCCGGCGAGATAAATGCTGGATCGTCCCCGCACCAAAATCACGTAGTCGGATAGCCCTGGCAGGTAGGCGCCACCGGCGGTCGAGGGGCCATGGACGACAGTCACCTGCGGGATGCCGGCGGCCGACAGGCGTGCCTGGTTGGCGAAGGTGCGACCGCCGTCGACAAAAATCTCGGCTTGGTACATCAGGTTGGCGCCGCCACTTTCGATCAGACTCACCAGCGGCATTTTGTTGTCGCGGGCAATTTCCTGGCCGCGCAGCGCTTTCTTCAAACCCATCGGTGCGATCGTGCCGCCCTTGATGGCGCTGTCGCTGGCCGAGATGAGGCAACGCTTGCCGGCGACCACGCCGATGCCGACGATTGACCCTCCGCCAAGGACCGACTTTTTGGCGTCGTCGTCATGCATGCCGAGGCCGGCCAGAGTGGATAGCTCAAGAAAGTGACTGCCGCGGTCGATCAGTTGCGCGACCCGCTCGCGTGGCAGCAACTGACCGCGCTTTTCAAATTTGTCACGTTTGGACGAGGATTCGTCGCGCACTTTCTGTTCCAGTGCGCGCACTTCCGTAAGGCGTTCGCTCATGCGAGTCGCATTCGCCGCGAAGGAGTCGGAGCGCGGATTGATCCGTGTCGTCAGCGCAGGCATGTCAGGCGTTCTTCAACACGTCGGGTAATACGGCACGATGGAAGCCGTTGAACTCGCTGGTCCGCGCCACCGGTGCGCAGGGGAATATCGCACTGCCGAGCGAGGCCGCGCCGTCGATCTGGACGGTAATACCGGTGACAAATGCCGCTCCCGGCGACAAGAGGAAACAGATGACCGCACTGACTTCTGCTTCAGTGGCGAGCCGCCCCAGCGGCACGTGGTTCTTCAGCTTGGGAATGAAGGTCTTGAAGGCACCTTCGTAGGTGTCCATTCCAGACGAGGCAATCCAGCCCGGCGAGACGGCATTGACGCGCACGGCCGCATGCCCCCATTCAAAGGCCGCCGTGGCGGTCAGGTTGCTCATGCCTGCACGCGCCGCGCCCGAGTGGGCCATACCCGGCATCCCGTTACGAAAGTCGGCAGTCATGTTGACGATCGCGCCGCCGTGATCTTTCATCGACTGGTTGAACACTTCGCGCATCATCAGAAATCCGCCGGTGAGGTTGTTTGCAACCACCGCGTCAAAGCCTTTTTTGCTGATTGCCATCAGCGGTGCAGGAAATTGCCCGCCGGCATTGTTAACCAAGCCGTGAATGCGGCCGTGGCGGGCGACGACCTCCTTGACCCCCGCCTTGACTGCTTCTTCGTCGCGAATATCAAAGGCGATGGTGTCGGCCCGCCCGCCGTCATCGGCGATTTCTGCGGCAACCTTGTCCAGTTTGTCCTGGCTGCGGCCGCTGAGAATCACCGTGGCGCCGAGCGAGGCGAGTTCGTGCGCCACGCAACGGCCGATACCACTGCCGCCTCCCGTCACCCAAATGACTTGGTCGGCAAACAGCCCGCCACGCAGAACGCTGGCGTAGGTGGGTGGGGTGACCTGTTGTTCATCGTCCGTCATGCTAAAAGTTCTCCGTTAGCGGGGGGGGCAGAATCCGCGAATCCTACGGCAGGTTAACGTATAGGTCAACATTCATCACCATGCGGAAGAATTATCTTGATATTGACCGAATCTGCGGCTAGCATTCCGGATCGTTGGCATTTTGCCGGCGATTTTGACGGCCGGCCGGATGCCGGCGACCCTGGGAGGATTCAACATGGATTTGCAGGAATGTACGACGACCCTGACTCAACGCGTTGGCGCCGACAGCGGCCTGGCGGCGACGTTGAAATTTGATTGTGGCGACGCCGGCATCGTGTTCATCGACGGCAAGGCAACACCCAATACGGTGGATAACAACAACCGCGATGCCGAATGCACGGTTGCCATCACCCTGGAAAATTTGACCGCCATGCTCAGCGGCGATCTTGAACCGGTTACCGGTTTCATGACCGGGCGATTTACTGTGTCGGGCGACATGAGCGTAGCGATGCGGCTTAACCGCGTCGTCTGAATTTTGGCGATAGCGGCGCCCGCGACTAGGCGGGAGGCGACTCGGGACGTGACCCGAGACGTGACCCGGGACGCCACCCAGCAGGCGACTCGTAAAGCGGCACGAGCGGCGGAAGACTTCGTCGCATCGCATCGCGAGCTCGCCGAGTCGGAGTTCTTCGGCATCACCGAACTGGCCGGCGAGTTGGGCGTCTCGCCGCGCGCGATCCGCTTTTATGAAGACAAAGGACTGCTCACGCCGCGCCGGATCAATGGCGGTCGCGCCTACACACAGCGCGACCGGGTGCGCCTGTCGCTGATCCTCCGCGGCAAGGCGATGGGCATGTCGCTGACCGAGATGAAGCACATCCTGGACCTGTATGGCAATCGTGGCGAAGGCAAAGTCAAGCAGCTCGAATACGTGCTTGGCCGCATCGACGAATCGATGCGGGAACTGCAGGAGCGCCGTGCCCACATCGACACGACACTGTCGGAACTCGCGCTGATCCGCGCCGAAATGGACGGCGATCTCAAGCGCAAACGGGGCTGATGGGCGCCGGCAACCGGGAAGATCAATGCTGGGCGGACACCTCGCCCGATCCGTGGATGCTCTGGCTAAGTTTCGGCTGCCCCTTATAGCGAACGTCGCCGCTGCCGGCGATTGAGACGCTGAGCGTGTCAATCGCCCAAACGCGAGCATCACCTGAGCCCTTGATGGAAATCGCCGCGGTCTTGCTCTGCAGATCGATCGCACTGTAATCGCCCGATCCGGCAATGTCGACGGATTGCGTATCGACCTGACCGGCGGCGCTGACATCGCCGCTGCCACGTATGCTGACGGCGAGTGATTTTGCGACCAATCGCTCCGCCTTGACGTCGCCAGATCCCGTGACTTCGATTTCCAATGCACCGTTCTTGAGATCAAAGGCCGACAGGGTGACGTCGCCGGAGCCGATCACGGACAACTTGCGTAATTCCGGGATGGCCAACTCGGCACGGAGGGCCGGGGTATTGCTCCCCAATTTCCACCCGCTGTACGAGGATTCGTAGCTGATGCGCAGTTCTCCATTGCTGACTTCGGCCTTGATCTTGTCGCGCACCTCCGTCGTACCATGAAGGCGCATACCGCGGGTCTCGCCTTGGCTCAGTGACAAATCGACCGGGCCGAGCAGACGAATGGTGGTTACGGGTCCGCTGATAGGTCGAATTTCCATGTTGCCATCCGCGGCCAGGGTCGGGAAGGAGAAGCTGATTGAGCCGGCGAGTAGCGTAGTGGCAATGAGCCGCTGCATCGAGGGGTGACGGATTGAAATCGAGTTCATTTGAGATCCTTGAAGTGAGGGAGTGACCGAATTGTGCCGGTAAACTACGACGCCACGCTAGCGCCAAGCGACGAAATACAGAAATCAGGGAGCCGGCTGAAGTTTCGGAGGATTTCCCGTGATCCGTAAGAGGGCGCAGCGACAGCAAAACCCATCCTTTAGGGAGATGCTCAGGGTTCAGCCGACCCGTTGCCTCCAATTGACATTCGCCCACCAATAACGACGGTACTTAACCGCAGCGGCTACGTCAAGGTCTTCCACGCTTCGGCAAAAACACTTGCGGGCTGCGGTCGGCCATAGTGGTAGCCCTGAATGGT
>CAZAGR010000265.1:0-4236 GCA_964484585.1 uncultured Propionivibrio sp.
TAAACGGTATCTTTAAGGGCTGCGAGATGTTTTTGGTTCCTTTCAAAAGAAGGAGAGATTTGAGCTTTCAATCTTTCCCCTAAATGATGAATATCATCTTTATTTGCCTTCAGTAAATCTAGTCTCTGGGTAAGGGACTCGCGAAAATCAAGTTCGCCATTCATACCCCTGTTGGTAATTTCGTGAATAGCCTGTACGACGGCATCCTTTTTTGAGGAATGCGCCAGGACAATTTCAGCCAGGACATCTAAGGCTTCCACGCGAGTGAAAGTACTATCAAAATCGATAATAAAGTAAGGATTCTTCTGCATGATGCAAAAATACAATCTTTTTTGAGGAGTAAAAGAAAAAAGGCATTGCAGCTCATTAAGAACTACAATGCCTTTCAAATCATTTTACCAAAAATCGGTTAATTAATAACCAGGATTTTGCGGTTTAAGATTTGGGTTATTCTGCATTTCCGGAATTGGAAGAGGCAAAAGAAGATGTTTTTGCTGTAAGTTTTGGTTAGAGCTCAAGTTTTTATGACCTACGAACTCATCGAAACCTTTGGTATTTTCATTGAACGCTTTACGCAAGCGAACCATATCAAACCAGGTAATTTGCTCAAAGCAAAGCTCATACCAACGTTCTTTCCAAACCATTTCTCTGAAAGAATTAGCATTTAGCGTACCTAAATCAGGAGTAGTTAACTGGGCACGGTTTCTAATACGTTTTAACGCATCATACGCTGCCTGTGTGGGACCACCTACCTCGTTTTGTGCTTCGGCATAAGTAAGAAGTACTTCAGCATAACGGATTTGAAGAACATTTAAGTTATCATTTCTTGTTCCAGCTATACCAGCAGAACCGTTTGATGTCTGGTTGAAATGTTTAAACACATAAGGAGCACCTAACTCGAATGGTGCACCATTTCCGTTAGTGAAATAGCTGGTGTAGAAATAACCATCTTGATTTTTAGCTCTTAAATCGCCTGCTTCGTAAGACTTATAGAAAGCGGAAGTTGGTACAGAACTACCCGTTCCACCAGGACCGTTGAAAGTAACTGGTTTGAAGTTAGGGAAGAAGTTACCCATAGGGTTACCTGCCACCGTATTATTATACTGCAACATGAACAAGTGCTCTAACTTGTTTTCAGTACTTTCTCTGTGGACATCATAATAGGTAGTAAACAGATTAATCACATTTGGATTACTATTTGCGTAAGTAATTACCTCAAATGCTTTATCAGCAGCTAATTTAAAATGAGAAGCCCCTTTTTTCAAAGGGAATCCAGCCATCGTAAGATAAACTTTAGCTAATTGCGCTTTTATTGCGGCAGAGTTAACTCTTCCGGAAGCGTCCATCCAAGGCAATCCAGCAGCTTCAGCAGACACTAAATCATCTACAATTAACTTATATACACTTTCAACAGAAGCACGAGAAGGGTTAAAATCTTCAGACGAAGCCGTTTGAGGCTTAGAAATCAAAGGAATATCTCCCCATAATTGCACTGCCGTAAAGTAAGCAGAGGCTCGAAGGAATTGAGCCTCACCTAAAATACGCTTTTTCTGAGCCGCATCCATTGGTGTAATAGCAGGTACTTTTTCTATTACCTGGTTTGCCTGAGCGATAACTCTGTACAAGCCAATATAGTAGTTACGGATATGGATGGTATTTCCGTCGTGAACGAGACCATAAAGGTTGTTCAAATCGGAATTTTGAGCCGTTTCTGTGGTAGAAGTACCTGTCATCGCCTCTAATAATTGCCAGTTTGCAGAGAAGATACCGGCACCGTTACCCATAAATCGAAGATCAGCATAAACAGAAGCAATAGCAGCTTCGGCGTGGTCCGGAATGGTATAAAAACTTTCCGGCGTAAGATTTGAAGGAGCTACCTCGGTTAAAAAATCGGCACATCCCATTTGTACAACGACAAATAAAAGTAACCAATACCGTTTAGCTGCACTTGATATATTATTTATTTTCATGACTTTCAAAAATTTTAAGATATCCAAATTAGAATGCAACTTGAGCACCAATTAACAATACGGTTGGTTTCGGATAATTGTGCCAGATCATACCTTGAGAGAAAGCACTGTTTCCACCTCCCTGGTTTGTAGGCGTAACTTCCGGATCACCAATAATTTTATCGGTAACGATAAGGAAGAAGTTTTGAGCTGAAGCATATACACGCAGCTTGCTTAAACGCAATTTGCTTAAAGTTTCTGCCGGGAAGCTATAGCCAACCAACAAGTTTCTGCCTCTTAGGAAAGAACCGTCCTTAATCCACCAGCTATCCACGTTAGTAACATAACCAGCTCTGGTATCGCGAACTTCTGCAATCATCGTATTTTGGTTCGTAGGCGTCCATGCATTTAACACAGAACTGTAGCTATTTGCCAATGCCTGACGGTCTTCACTTGGGTGAAAATTCATCATCATGACATCATTACCATAGCTGAATTGTAAATCTAAGGTAAGGTCTAGATTTCCAAATCTAACCGTATTAGATAAAGTTCCCCAAAAGTCAGGACTACCATTTCCGATAATGCTACGGTCAGCATCTGTAATAGCGAAATCGCCATTGAAATCTTTGTATTTAATATCCCCAGGTAAAATAGTTAATCCATTTCTATAAGACGTAAATTTAGCAGCTTCAGCTCTTTCCGCTTCGCTCCATATTCCCAAACGAGTTAGTCCCCAGAAAGAACCAACAGGTTCGCCAATACGGATGATATTTGTTGGGTTAGTGAAGTTAGGTCCACCTACGTTGAATATATCAGAAGGCGTAGCTAAAGTCAATACTTTGTTCCTATTTGCAGAAACATTAAAAGTAGAACTCCACTGGAATTTATCTTTATCTACAATAGTAGCATTCACTGTAAATTCTAAACCTTGATTTTCCATAGAACCTACGTTACGACGAATGGTTGTATAACCACTTGAAGAAGGTACTGGAGCATCGAGAAGCATATCGGTAGTTAAACGATAGTAGTAATCAAGTTCAAGGTTCAAGCGATTATTAAACAAACCAAGTTCAACACCTATGTCTGTTTGAGCCGTCTTTTCCCACTGTAGGTTTGGATTTGCCAAACGAGCAATACCTGTTCCTGAAACACGCGCATCACCAATGATGGTTGCATAGTTGGAAGACAATAATGAAAGAGAAGAGTAAGCAGGAATTTCAGAGTTACCTGTCAGACCGTAACTCGTTCTAACTTTTAAATTGGAGATAACAGAATTTCCTTTTAAGAAATCTTCTTCAGAAACTCTCCAGGCTAAGGCACCTGAAGGGAAGAAGGCAAACTTTTCATTCTCACCAAATTTAGACGATCCGTCACTTCTGCCCGTAACCGTAAATAAATATTTGTTTTTCAAGCTATAGTTAACTCTACCAAAATAAGAATTGAACGAAAACTGAGCGCCATCAGAACCCACGCCGCCAATAACACCCGCTGCACCCAAATTGTTAAATCCGAAGTAATCTGTAGCAAAAGTTCTTGAGTTACCAGAGATACCAAAGACATCTGTCTGCTGCCAGGAAACGCCTAACAATGCATTGATATTGTGAATCTTATTGATTGACTTGTTATAAGTCAGGTAATTTTCCAACGACCAGAAAGTTTCCTTTCTGTTAGAAACAGATGCTTCTCCTCTGTTAGCAATAGCCAATGTCCTCGTTTGAGAAGAATTGTTTTCTTGTGTTTGAATATTAACACCTGCTACTGATTTAAATTCAAGACCTTCCGCCAATTTGATATTAGCATAGAAACTACCTAAGGTAGTTTGGGTATTCAATATAAACTGACGACCATATAGACGGTGAACAGAGCTAAAAGTACCTTCAGCAAAAGGGAAATCTCTGTTGTTTGCATAAGTACCGTCCTCATACTTTACAGGAAGGAATGGGAAATCTTCAACAATCTGACGAGAAACCGCGTCATTTACATCTGAAAGTCTTTCAGCCTGATTGTTATAAGATAAAGTTCCTCCTACTTTTAACCATGGCTTAATCTGATCATCGATAGTAAAACGACCAGAGTAACGCTTCATAAAGGTTGTCTTTACAAGACCCTGATCATCGCGATAACCCATAGAGAAGGCATATTGCGTACGCTCATTACCACCATTGAAACCTAAATTGTGATTTTGAGATAAACTTGCCTGTGTTGATTCTTCAAACCAGTCAGTATCAAACTTAGGACTACCATCAGCATTCCATACACGAGGATCGATACGGCGAAGTTTTGGATT